>JAHBWE010000034.1 GCA_019637155.1 Labilithrix sp.
GGCGGGCGCAGCGGGCGTCGCCGGCGCAGCTGGCGTGACCGGAGCGGCGGGCCGGGCCGGAGCAGCGGGCGGGGGAGCGGCGGGCGTCACCGGCGCGGTGGGCGTGACCGGCGTCGTCGCCACACGCGGTGTGCTCGGCGATGCGAGGGCTTCGCGGCGGGCTGCGGCCTTTTCGGCCTCGAGGCGCTGGGTCGAGGCTGGGGCGGCCTCGACCTTCGTGATCTCTGGCTTCTCGTCGCCCTGTGGGCTCAGATCGGGGAGCTCCTCGTCCAGGAGGAGGTCCTCCTCCGTGAGGTTCTCGTCGACGATCTCGACCCAGCTCATCTCCACCTCTTGCGTCATGCGCCTAGGTGGAGGTGGCGGCTTGGTCGGCGGCGACGGGATGACAGGCATCGGCGGCAGCGTGTGCTTCGCGCCCGGCAACCGCGGAGGCCGCGGCGGGCGCGGGCGCGACACCGGCACCGCGCGATCGTCCAGCTCGGGCGGGACGTCGACCGCGACCGGAGCCGCGGGCGGCGTCGCCTCCTGCGAGACCTCCTCCGTGACTCCCTCCGCGACTCCCTGCGTGACGACCGGATCCGGGCGCGTCTCGAGCCACGCGACCTGCACTTCCATCGTCTGCCGCCGCGTCGGTGGCTTCGTCGCGCGCGTGTGCTTCGACTCCTGCATGTCCTCTTTCGGCGGAGGCCCGGTCGGGCGCGCCGAAGGACGATCGGGCGGGTCGGCCGGCATCGGACCCGAGACGATCGCACGCCCCGCTTCGCGTCTCAACGCTTCAACGCAGGGGCTGCGCCCCTGCACCCCGCTCGCTGGTCTCGCAGCCGCGCTGCGCGCGGCCGCCGCCAGCTTCGCTGGGGCGCCGCGCTGCGCTGGCGCGGGCGAGGGTTGGGTTTCAATTGGGGAGGGGCTTCGACGGATGAGGTGCGATCGCCCAGGCTTCGAAGCCGCTCGTGATGGCCTTGAAGAGGAGGTCGCCGAGGACCTCGCCGCCGGCGGGGGATGGGTGCGTGAGGTCGCTGCCCGCGAGGCCCTTCTTCACCCAGCGCGCCATCGAGCCTTCGCCGCCCATCGCCTCGTACGTGTTCCAGAACGCGACCCCCGCCTCCGCCGCCACCTTCTGCTGCGCGTCCACGAGCTTCTTGATCACGGGCTTCGTCCGCAGCTCTCCGTCCTTGCCCTTCTCGGCGCGATCGAGCGGCGCGACGACGAGCACGCTCGCGTTCGGCGCCGCGCCCTTCACCTTGTCGATCAAGCCGCGGAGCGTCCTCTCGTACTCCTCACGATCGGCCATCCCGCCCTCGCTCTCGTTCGTGCCGAAGTTGAGGATCACGAGCGCGGGATCGCGGAGGTCGAGCTGCTCCTTCCAGTGCGCGCCGTCCATCGCTCCCAGGAGCGCGCCTCGTCCTCCGTTCGCCCCGAGCGCGTCGTACACGACGCCCGGCACGTCGCGCTCGAGCGCGACGCCGAAGAGCCGCGGTGAGCCGGAGACCACCCGCAGCGTCATCTTGCTCTCGCCGTCGACGACCGAGAACGAGTGGACCCTCGACGTCTTCGCGTCGCCCTTCGTCGAGAACGTCTCCGTCTTGCCCTCGGCCTTCAGCTCGACGTCGCCGCCGTTCGGTGTCTCCATGTAATATACATCGAATCGGGAGACCTTCTTGCCGAACGTCTCGCCCTTCGAGGTGCCGTACCACGCGACCGCGCCGGGGGAGCCGACGAAGCTGACGCCGCCGACGCCGTAGGCGAGGTCGCGGTTGAACGGTCCGGTGATGCGGCTCGAGGTCCAGCCCTCCCCCGCCCCCTGGACGACGTCGTTGTGGAAGTACCAGTCCCACGCCTTCGCGACGAGGATGAAGCCGTGCCCCGCGTCGCCGTACTCGGCCTGCATCTTCCGGCGCATCGTCCCCGAGATGTAATCGCTCGTGATGACGCTGTCGCCGTAGTGCTCGATGCGCGTGACCGCCCCCGTCTCCTTGCGCTTCGTCTTCGCGAGCCGCGCGTAGAACGCGTCGAGGTGGTGGGTCGGGTCTTCGATCGCGAGCGAGCCCTTCGTCTTCGCGAGGTCGGCGGCGGACGGCGGCGCGAGGGCGGGCTTCTCCGGCAGCGCGTTCGTCACCGTGCCTTCGTTCTTCGAGGCCTCGAGCTTCGTCTCGCCCTGCGTCGGCGCCGGCGCAGGAGCCGCGCCCGCGCCCCCGCCCGCGCTCGAGGGCTCGGAGTCGATCTCGTTCGGCGGGGGCGACCACGGCGCGCGCGCGACGCGGAAGCGCTCGAGCTTCGGCGTCGCGTAGGGGATCGCGAGCAACACGAGCATCACGCCGACCGCAGCGGACGTCTTGCCGAGGAGCGGATGCGTCGTCACGACACCGTTCTAAGCGCCGGCGACGAAGGCCGCAAACTCTTGGCGCCGGCCGGCCCGCGCCGTGCTCTCCGACATGGGCACCATGGCCAACCTCACGAACACCGACGAACCGGAATGGATGGAGTCGAGCGACGCCGCGCCGATCGAGGCGCACCGCCCCGATCGGATCTCTCCCGCCATGGCCGGCGCGGTGGCCGGCGCGGTCGCCGGCGGGCTCGCGCTCGCGCTGGTCCACGCGATCGCGAGCGGCGGGCTCGCCGCTGCGATGGAGCGCGCCGCGGCCGTGCGCGGCGTCTCGTTCGAGGCGACCCTCGGCCTCGCCTACGCCACCGCTGCGGCGGCCGGTACGTTGACGGGCGGCCTCTTCGGCAACGTCACGCGGAACCTGCGAAAGTGGCCCGCCCTCGCGATCTGGAGCGTCGTGTACTTCACGAGCGCGGCGATCGTCTTCGTCCTCGCCACGCGCGCCACGCTCGCCGGTCCGATCGTCGCCGCGGGCGCGCTCTACGGGCTCCTCGTGTCCGTCTCCTTGCCCATTCGCCGCGCTCGCTGACATATACGGCTACGCGCTGTCGTGACAGCGCGCAGCCGCATGCTCTTCGCCAGCCCGACCTACGGCGTCTTCCTGCTCGTCACCTACGTGGTGTTCTGGGCGCTGCGTCGCCGGCCGTTCCTGCGGCCGCTCTTCTTGATGTTGGCGAGCTACGTCTTCTATTTCGTCGGCACCTTCGACGCGGCGAAGGAGCAAGACGTCCCGTTCGGCCCGCTCGGCTGGACCATCCTGTGCGTCGCGATCATCTTCTGCGGGAGCACGCTCGACTTCTGGATCGGCAAGACGCTCGACCGCACCGAGTCGCCGCGGAAGCGCAAGGCGCTCCTCCTCTGCTCGATCGTCTACTACCTGGGCGTCCTCTCCATCTTCAAGTACTTCAACTTCGCGACGGAGTCGGTCGCGACCGTGCTCGGCTGGGCCGGCGTGCACGTCGAGCCCGCGCACCTGCGGCTCGTCCTCCCGTTCGGGATCTCGTTCTTCACGTTCGAGACGATGAGCTACACGATCGACGTCTACCGCCGCGAGATCCCCGCCGCGACGCGCTACCTCGATTACCTCCTCTTCGTCTGCTTCTTCCCGCACCTCGTCGCGGGCCCGATCGTCCGGCCGAAGTCGATGCTCCCGCAGCTCGCGGCCGAGCCGGTCGCCTCCGACGCGATGAAGGCGGAGGGCCTCTTCCTCATCGCGACCGGGCTCCTCAAGAAGATCGTGATCGGCGACACGCTCGGCTTGAACCTCGTCAACCGCGTGTTCGACAACCCCGAGCGCTACTCGTCGCTCGAGACGCTCGTCGGCGTGTACGCGTACGCGATCAAGATCTACGCGGACTTCTCCGGCTACTCCGACGTCGCGATCGGGAGCGCGAAGCTGTTCGGCTACGAGCTCCCGCGCAACTTCGACGCGCCGTACACCTCGGCCGACCTCCAGGAGTTCTGGCGCCGCTGGCACATCTCGCTCTCGACCTGGCTCCGCGACTACCTCTACGTCACGCTCGGCGGCAACCGCGGCGGCACCTGGGCGACGTACCGGAACCTGCTCCTCACGATGGTGCTCGGCGGGCTGTGGCACGGCGCGTCCTGGAACTTCGTCATCTGGGGCGCGCTCCACGGCGGCGCCCTCGCCGTGAACCGCGCCTGGCAGCGGCGCCATCACGTGAAGCGACCGGTGGAGCCGATCGGCGCCGACATGGTCGCGAAGGCGACCGCCCTCGGCGGCGCCGAGATCCAGCGCGCGCCGGTGGTGTGGACGCCGCGGCGCGTGCTCTCCGTCTTCACGACGTTCCACTTCGTCTGCTTCGCGTGGATCTTCTTCCGCGCGCCCTCGTTCCTCCACGCGACCGCGCTCCTCTCCCGCTTCGGCAAGCTCTCGTTCGCGAGCCCGAACCTCTCCGCGCGCGTCGTCGGCGTCCTCG
Organism: Labilithrix sp.; assembly: GCA_019637155.1. Lineage (NCBI taxonomy): Bacteria > Pseudomonadati > Myxococcota > Polyangiales > Labilitrichaceae > Labilithrix > Labilithrix sp. The sequence continues at coordinate 4,324 of JAHBWE010000034.1, forward strand.
TGCTCGGGATGGTGACCCACTTCATCGGTCCCTCGCGCGCGTTCTCGAAGCTGAAGGACCTCTTCGTGCGAGCGCCGGCGGTGGCGCAGGGCGTCGCGCTCGCGGTCTGCGCGTGGGTGTTGCACTTCGCGGCTGCAGCCAAGGCCGAGCCGTTCATCTATGGTCAGTTCTGACCTCATGGCGATCGAAGCTCGTGATCGGCGCGCGCGGATCGGATTCGGGACCGCGAACGTGCTCGTGTCCCTCGCGGTGGCGGGCGGCGTGTTCCGGCTGCTCCCTACGCGGTGGTGGGTCGTCGACGGCGGCGCGGTGATCGTCTCGGCGCTCCTCCTCGCGTCCGGCGTGACGCTCCTCCGCAAGATGCCGATCGCGGAGACCTTGACGCGGGTCGCGGCCGCGATCGTGCTCGTGCTCGGCCTCGCGCTCGTGACCGCGATCTTCGGGACCGCGGGCTGGCTCAGCGGCGTCTACGGGCAGATCGGCGTCGGCGGCGCGATCGTCTTCGGCCTCGTCGGCGCGCTCGTGCTCCCGTACGTCGTCGTGCTCCCGGCGGTGGAGCTCGCGTGGCTCGGCCCGCGCGCCGCGAAGCCACCGGCGCCGGAGCCGGAGCCGGAACCGCCGGAGCCGCCGGCCGAGGAGGCGGAGCCCGAAGCGAGCTCGAAGAAGAAGCGGAAGAAGAAGTGAACCGCGCGACGCTGAAGCGGTTCTTCATCGGGTGGGCCGTCTTCCTCGTGGTCCTCCTGATCGGGATGCAGGAGTGGTCGGCGCTCGCGAAGCCGAGCGCGCCCGTGTACGTCGTCACGTCGTGGCAGCGCGGCAAGCGCATCGCGCGCGACGTGCGCACGGAGCCGGAGCCGGAGATGACGGGAGCGCCCAGCGGCGTCGACGTCGCGACCGAGGAGATCACCGGCGAGGGCCCGATCGTCATGAGCGGCGTACCGTTCGACGTGAACCTCGTGCCGGGACGCGACGGCGTGAAGGCGACGCTCGACGGCAAGACGGCGTACGCCACGGTCGACGATCTGCTGAGCGTGCAGGCCTACGACCGCGCGCACATCATCGTCGAGCAGGGGTTCGGCTGGGGCGTGAACCGCGCGCTCGTGCTCGACGTCCTCGGCGAGCAGCTCGGCGTGAAAGGTGACGAGCTCCTCGCGCGCGGATCGTTTCGCCGCGTGCGCTTCGAACGCAGGCCCTGGCGGCCGGCGCTCGCGCGCGACGCATCGAGGGCGCCGGACGCGCGCCCCCGCATCGAAGCGGCGACGCTGACGCGCGAGACGGTGCGCGACGCGCTGAAGGAAGCGGCGACGCACCTCGCGCGCAACGTCGACGGTCAAGGACGCTACCGCTACCTCATCGAGGCGGCGACGAACAACACGCTCCCCGGCTACAACTGGCCGCGTCACTCCGGCACCACGTTCTTCCTCGCGCAAGCCGCGGCGATCCTCGACGACGAGTTCGTGCGCCGGGCGTGCCTTCGCGCAGCCGGGCGGTTGCGCAACGAGATGACGCGGCTCTGCGGCGACCACGGGTGCATCACCGAGGACCAGCCGGTCGCGGAGGTGGGCTCGAGCGCGCTCGCGCTGATCGCGTTCACCGAGATCGTCCGCACGAAGGCGGACCGCTCGTATCGCGACGACATCGCGCGGCTCACCGCGTTCCTGCGCAGCCAGCAGCGACCCGACGGCGAGCTGATGCACTTCTACGATCGCGTGAAGAAGCAGCCGATCGACACGCAGGTCCTCTATTACAGCGGCGAGGCCGCGCTCGGGCTCGCGCGCGCGCACGCGGTCCGCGAGGATCCTCGCGACCTCGAGGCGGCGACGAAGCTGCTCGCGCGCATCTCGGGCGCGGGTTGGAGCTTCTTCGGGAGCCGCTACTACTACAGCGAAGAGCACTGGACCTGTCAGGCCGTCGCCGAGCTCTGGGACCGCGCGCCCAACCCGGACGCGCTCAGGTTCTGCTCGCGGTGGCACGAGTACCAGCGCCGCCTGCAGTACGACGCGAAGGACACGCCGTTCGACGCGGACGGCGCCTTCGGCTTCAGCCCGCTCGTGTCACCGCGCGTGACGCCGGCCGCGAGCCGCGGCGAGGCCGCCGGCGCGCTGCTCGCCGTGCTCCTCCAAGAGAAGCGCACCGCCGAGATCGCGGAGGTCGACCTCGAGCTCCGTCGCGCGCTCGCCTTCGTGCTCCGGCACCAGTTCCACCCCGGCCCCACCTACCTGTTCGCCGATCCTGTGGCAGTGCGCGGCGCCCTGCCAGGCAGCCCCGTCGACTGGCAGCTCCGCATCGACTACGCCCAACACGCCGGCAGCATGATGGCCCGCTGGCTCGAGCTAGACGCGCTCCAGAACCCCAAGTAACTGCCGCAAACAAACTGCCGCGTCGAGAAGGGCCCCGCGACCGCGGCCGCCACCCATGTGCCGCTTGGGGCGTCGAGAAGGGCCGTGGTCGCGGGGCGGGGGTGTCGGGGGCAGAGCCCCCGACCTTGAGTACCCAGGCCTCGAGATTGCACCTCAGACAAGAAGTGCGTCCGCCTACATCGGCTCCTCTAATTTCGCAAGAAAAGTGGTCGTGGTCGCGGTCAGGGCGTAACTTCAATAAAACCTGGGGACAAAATCCGGCCTACGGTCGCGGTTGTGTCCCGGAACTGAGGGGAATGCCGAACGATTCCTGCCCCACCGCGATGCAGCGCCCGAACCCGGGCGCGGCGGCTTCTCACGGTGGCAGCGCAGGCGCCGAGCTCGGCCGTACGCGGCGGGACCCGCGACGCTCCTACATGGGAGCTCTCCTCATCGTCGGGTTTCGCCCGACACCCACCCCGAAGAAACAGCCCTCGCGTTGTTCCCTTCGGGGCCCCGCATTGTGTGCAGGGGATTCGGCCGCGCCTCCCCGACGGGCAGCGGACGGATCACGAGTAGACGCTGCGAACGCTCCGGCGTCCTGCGTCGCGTCTTCGGCGTTCGTGCTCGCGGGTTCGCTCGCGGCAGGGACGCATGCAAACCGCGCGTGCTCCTCCTCACGGCGGAGCGCGCCTCTAGCCATCGTCGTTCGCGGCGATGCCACTGTTACGAACGGCCGCGAGTCCCGCGGCTCGAGAGGTAATGGGATGACCCCTGTTTCTGAACCCATCATCAAGTCCCTCGATGCGATCTCGCTCGAGGAGGCGCTCCAGTATCTGGAAACGGCAGAAGGTGACGAGCTCACGGCGGCGATCGCGCTCGCCAAGGATCGGAACCTCCTGGACGACCACGATGCGGGAGAGCCGGATGAGGCGGAGGTCCACCATGCTCTGTTCATGCTGCGTCGTGCACGCGGTCTGAACGCGCCCAGCTTCGATCTGATGCGCGTCCAGCTCCGCCGGCTCCTCGCCGCCGCCTGAGCAGGGTACTCGTACCCAACGTCGGGGGCTCTGCCCCCGACATCCCCGCCCCCCGAACACGGCCCGCTGTGGCGGCCGCGTTCGGGGGGCCCCTTCACGACGCAACGTTCTGTGTGTGGTAGAGCCTCTGGTCGAGAACGAGGCTCGGGATGAAAGTCGTCTGTATTGGGGGTGGGCCTGCGGGGCTCTATTTCGCGCTGCTCTACAAGAAGGCGCGGCCGGACGCGGACATCACGATCGTCGAGCGGAATCCGGAGGGGGTGACGTTCGGGTGGGGCGTCGTCTTCTCGGACGAGACGCTGTCGTATCTCGAGGACAACGATCGGCCGACCCACGAGCGCATCACGCAGAGCTTCGCGCACTGGACGGCGATCGACATCCACTACAAGGGCGCCTGCCTCCGCTCGGACGGACACGGGTTCTCCGGCATCGCGCGGAAGGAGCTGCTCGAGATCCTGCAGGACCGCTGCCGCGAGCTCGGCGTGACGCTGCGCTTCGGGACCGAGGTCGACGACTACACCCGATTCACCGAGGGCGCCGACCTCGTCGTCGCGTGCGACGGCGTGAAGTCGAAGATACGAGAACGCCACGCCGAGGCGTTCGTGCCGTCGATCGAGCTCCGGTCCGCGCGGTACATCTGGCTCGGGACGAAGAAGAAGTTCGACGCGTTCACGTTCTACTTCGAAGAAAACGATCATGGCATGTTCCAGGTGCATGCCTATCGCTTCGACGCGGACACGAGCACCTTCATCGTCGAGTGCGACGAGGCCTCCTTCTTCGCCGCCGGCCTCGACAAGGCCTCGACCGAGGAGAGCATCGCGTATTGCGAGAAGCTCTTCGCGCACCACCTGAAGGGCGAGCGGCTCTTGCCGAATCGCTCGACCTGGAACCAGTTCCCCACGATCAAGAACGAGCGCTGGAGCCACGGCAACGTCGTGCTCATGGGCGACGCCGCCCACACCGCGCACTTCTCGATCGGCTCGGGCACGAAGCTGGCGATGGAAGACTCGATCGCGCTCGTGAAGGCGCTCGTCGCGACCGACTCGATCTCCGGCGCGCTCGAGGCCTACGAGGTCGACCGCCGGCCGATCGTCGAGCGCACGCAGAAGGCGGCGCAGGACTCGCTGCTCTGGTTCGAGAACGTGAAGCGCTACCGCGAGCAGGACCCGACCCAGTTCGCGTTCAGCCTCCTCACCCGCAGCAAGCGGATCACGTACGAGAACCTGAAGCTGCGCGATCCGGGCTTCGCCGAGCACGTGCGCTCGTGGCACGAGGCGCGGACGCCGAGCGCGCCGAAGGACGCGCCGGCGATGTTCACGCCGTTTTCGCTGCGCGAGCTCGTGCTCCCGAACCGCGTCGTCGTCTCGCCGATGTGCATGTACTCGGCGGTGGACGGGCTCCCCAACGACTTCCATTTCACGCACTACCTCGCGCGTGCGCTCGGCGGCGCCGGCCTCGTGATGACGGAGATGACCGACGTCTCGCGCGAGGGCCGCATCTCCCCCGGCTGCGCGGGCATGTACCTCGACTCACACCTCGAGGCGTGGCGGCGCATCGTCCAGAACGTGCACGCCATGACGCCGGCGAAGATCGGGATGCAGCTCGGCCACGCCGGCCGCAAGGCGTCGACGAAGCTCGCGTGGGAGGGCAGCGACCGCCCGCTCGACGACGGCAACTGGCCAATCATCAGCGCGTCTCCGATTCCCTATTATCCCGAGAGCCAGGTCCCGCGCGAGATGGACCGCGGCGACATGGACGCGGTGAAAGCCGACTACGTCCGCGCGACGAAGATGGCAGACGACGCCGGCTTCGATTTGATCGAAGTCCACATGGCGCACGGCTACCTCCTCGCGAGCTTCCTCTCGCCGCTCACGAACGTCCGCAAAGACGAATACGGTGGGCCGATCGAAGATCGGATGCGCTACCCGCTCGAGGTCCTCGAGGCGGTCCGCGCGGCGTGGCCGAAGCACAAGCCGCTCAGCGTGCGCATCTCGGCGACGGACTGGATCGCGGGCGGCATCACCGACGCCGACGTGCTCGTGCTCGCGCGCGCGCTCTCGGAGCGCGGCACCGACGTGATCGACGTCTCCGCCGGCATGACGTCGCCGGAGGCGCGGCCGCGGTTCTACGGGCGCATGTACCAGGCGTACTGGTCGGACATGATCCGGAACGAGGTGAAGGTCCCCACCATCACGGTGGGCGGCATCTCGAGCGGCGATCAGATCAACACCCTCGTCCTCTCCGGCCGCGCCGACCTCTGCGCGCTCGCGCGGCCGCACCTCGCGAACCCGCACTTCACGCTCGGCGCCGCGATCGAGCAGGGATGGCGCGACGCGTTCGTGCCCAACCCCTACGGACTGGTCCGTCCCCTCGGTCCTGCGCCCGTCACGGCGAAGCCTGTTTGAGCTTCTCGTAGTCCTTCGCCGCGGCCTCCACCACCGCGAGATCGCGCGAGGCCTTCTCCGCGTCGGCGAGGAGCTCGGCGGTGAAGATCATGATCCCCCAGATGCCGTTGTCGCGGCGCTTGAACGGCCAGCGCGTGTTCTTCACCGTGACGACGCTCGCGCGATCGCCGTCCCGATCGACGTGCGCGACGCCGGAGAGGTCCTTGCGGAGGCGGCGTCCCCAGCCGCGCGTCCGGTAGAGGTGCGCGAAGACGTCGGCGCCGTCGGGAGCCTCCGCGAACGGCGCGTAGGCCTGCGCGAGCTCGTCCCGTTGCGGCGCCGGATAGCTCGCGAGCACGAGGTCGCGCGCCTTCTTGCGAACGTCGCGCAGCGTGTAACACGCCCAGATCGCCTCCTGCTCGATGTACGAGAAGAAGGCGCGCGGATCGTCGTCGCCGACGTGTCGCGCGACGCGCATGTACGCGCCCTCCGGCGTCGTGTCGGGAGGGTACGGCCGATAGAAGAGGACGAAGCCGGCGCCGATCACCGCGATCGCAGCGCCGCCGATCTTGAGCGCGGAACGTCGCGAGAGGTTTGTCATCTCGGATCGAGGATCGCAGCAAACCGTCGCATATGGTCACGAGGGTTGCCGTAGGGAAGAGGCGCGTTTATGGCTCGTCGATGCACCGGCGGATCGAAGACCTCGCCGGACTCGTAGCACGGGTCCTCACGACGAGGAGAGCGACGATCGCGCTGGCGGAGCCGCTCGAGCAGGAAGACTGGGTCGCCCAGTCGATGCCGGACGCGAGCCCGGTGAAGTGGCACCTCGCGCATACGACCTGGTTCTTCGAGCGCTTCGTGCTGGGCGCGCTCGGTTTCGAGCCGGTGGACCCCCGGAACGACTACCTCTTCAACTCGTACTACGAGAGCGTCGGCAAGCGGGTCGAGCGCGCGAAGCGAGGGCTCTTGACGCGCCCCACCGCGCGCGAGGTGCTCGCCTATCGCCGCACGATCGACGAGCGGCTCGCCGCCCTCGAAGGGTCGCCGCGCCTCGCCGAGGTCGGCGCCGCGCTCGAGCTCGGCCTTCACCACGAGGAGCAGCATCAGGAGCTCCTCCTCACCGACGTGAAACACCTCCTCTCCGAGAACCCGCTCGCGCCGGCGTACCGCCGCGGCCATTCGCCCGCGCCGCGCCCCGCGCCGCAGCTCGCGTGGCGCGACTTCGCGGGCGGCGTCGCCGAGATCGGCCACCGCGGCTCCGCGTTCTCGTTCGACAACGAGCGCCCGCGGCACAAGGTGTATCTTGCACCTTTCCGGATCGCGACGCGGCTCGTGACCGCGGGCGAGTACCGCGCGTTCGTCGCCAGCGGCGGGTATCGCAAGCCGGAGCTCTGGCTCTCGGAGGGCTGGGCGTGGATCCAGGCGGGCGCGCACGCCGCGCCGCTGTACTGGCGCGACGGCATGCACTTCACCCTCGACGGCGAGCGCGCGATCGACGACGCGGAGCCCGTCACGCACGTGACCTACTACGAGGCGGACGCGTTCGCGCGCTGGGCCGGGGCGCGCCTCCCGACCGAGGCGGAGTGGGAGCACGCCGCCGCCGACGCGACGCCGGGCGGCTTCGTCGAGGACGGGCACCTCCACCCGCGCGTGGCGGCGGAGGGCTTCACCCAGATGCTCGGCGACGCGTGGGAGTGGACCGCGAGCGCGTACGCGCCGTATCCCGGCTTCGCGCCGCTCGAGGGCGCCTTCGGCGAGTACAACGGCAAGTTCATGGTGAGCCAGATGGTGCTGCGCGGCGGCTCCTGCGCGACGCCGCGTGGCCACGCGCGCACCACGTACCGCAACTTCTTCCCGCCGAGCGCCGCCTGGCAGTTCAGCGGCATTCGATTGGCAAAGGACGGCGCATGACCCCTCTCGACGGCACCTCTTCCTGCTCCGCGCCGGCGGCCGAGCGCAATCCGTTCCTCGCCGACGCGCTCGCGGGCCTGCGCGCGCGGCCGAAGCGGCTCTCGCCGAAGTACTTCTACGACCTCGAGGGCTCGCGCCTCTTCGACGCGATCTGCGACCTGCCGGAGTACTACGTCACACGCACGGAGACGGCGATCCTCGAGCAGCGCGCGGCCGAGATCGCCGATCGCCTCGGGCCGTGCCGCATCGTGGAGCCGGGCGCGGGGAGCGGAACGAAGACGCGCATCCTCCTCGCCGCGCTCGGGCCCGATCGCTGCCGCGAGTACGTGCCGGTCGACATCGACGGCGAGCACCTCGCGCACGCGGCGGCGCAGCATCGCGCGGCGCTCCCGTGGCTCCGCGTCTCGCCGTACGCGGCGGACATCACGACCGCGCTGCCGTCGCGGAGCGAAGAGGGCACGCGCACGGTCGTGTTCTTCCCTGGCTCCACGATCGGCAACTTCGATCCGCCCGAGGCGGAGCAGCTCCTCCGCCGCTTCCGGCGCGCGGCGGGCGCGGACGGCCGCGTCGTGGTCGGGTTCGATCTGAAGAAGGATCCGTCCGTCCTCCACGCCGCCTACAACGACGCGCGCGGCGTGACGGCGGCGTTCAACCGCAACGTGCTCCGCCGCATGAACGACGAGCTCGGCGCCGACTTCGACCTCGCAGCCTTCCATCACTACGCGTTCTATGCGCCGGTGCCGGGACGGATCGAGATGCACCTCGTGAGCGCGCGCGCGCAGGAGGTCCGCCTCGGCGAGCACGTCATCGCGTTCGAGGACGGCGAGTCGATCTGCACCGAGCACTCGTACAAATACGACCTCGCCGGCGCGGAGCGGCTCGCGCGCGCGGCGGGCCTCCGCCTCGAAGGGCGCTGGCTCGACGCCGACCGCCGCTTCGCCGTGCTCTCGTTCGCGCCGGCGGACAACGTCGTATCCTGAGGGCATGATCGCGACGCGGTTCGCGCCATCGCCGACGGGAGACCTCCACGTCGGCGGCGCCTGGACCGCGCTCGCCTCGTGGGCCTACGCGCGCGCGCACGGCGGCAGGGTCGTCCTGCGCCTCGAGGACATCGACACGCCGCGCGTCGTGCGCGGCTCCGCGGAGCGCATCGCGGAGGACCTCGCCTGGCTGGGCCTCGACTGGGACGGCCCCACCATCGTGCAATCTACACGCATCCCGATCTACGAGGCCGCGCTCGCGCGCCTCCCCACCTATCCGTGCGACTGCTCACGCGCCGAGATCGCCCGCGCCGCGAGCGCGCCCCACGCCGGCGAGGAGACGCGGTACCCGGGCACGTGCCGCGACGCCGATCCGAAGCGGACGTTCAAGCGCGACCCCGCGATCCGACTGCGCGTGCCCGCGCGCGCGCGCGTCGCGTTCGACGACATGCTCCGCGGCCACGTCGAGGAGGACGTCGCGAAGTCGGTCGGCGACTTCGTGCTCCGCCGCGGCGACGGCGTGTTCGCCTACCAGCTCGTCGTCGCGGTCGACGACGCGGAGCAAGTGACGCACGTGCTCCGCGCCGACGACCTGCTCGCCTCCACCGCGCGCCAGCTCTTGCTGATGCAGCTCCTCGGCGCCGAGCGCGTCCCGGCGTACGGCCACTTGCCGCTCGTGGTCGCGAGCGACGGGGCGCGCCTCGCGAAGCGCACGCGCGGCGCGATCGTGCGCGAGCTCGATCGCGCGCCGGAGGAGATCGTCGGCGAGCTCGCGCGCGGCCTCGGCCTCACCACGCGCGAGGGCCCGCTCACCCCGCGCGAGGTCGCCGACTCGTTGACGGAGCCGCGCACGTGGCGGACGACGACTTGGCCGCTTCGGTCCGCCGTCGATCCAGGGAGAGAGCGCCCTACACCCTGATTTTTTCGGGGTTTTGGACACATTCCAGACAGGACGAAAAATTGCACTCCTGCTGTGCGATGAAGAACGCTCTGTTCGCGCTGCTCGCGCTCCTCGCGGTGACGACGGCGTGCTCGACCGATCCGACCGCGACCGACGACGACGGCAAGGAGGACGCGGGGAACACGCCTCCTCCCGCCGGCAACCCGAACGGCGCGGACGTCGGCGGCGGATGCAAGACGGAGAACGACTGCAAGAGCGGCATCTGCACCAACGGCGCCTGCCAGCCCGCGACGCCGCGCGACGGCACGCGCAACGGCGACGAGACCGACGTCGACTGCGGAGGAGCGATCGCGCCGAAGTGCACGGCGGGGAAGGGTTGCGCCGTGGGCTCGGACTGCACGTCCGGCGTCTGCACCGCGGACAAGTGCACGCCGGGATCGGCCGACGACGGGGTGAAGAACGGCGACGAGACCGACGTCGACTGCGGCGGCTCGTCGAGCCCGAAGTGCGCCGACGGCAAGACGTGCCTCGACGCGGCGGGCTGCGCGAACGCGATCTGCGAGGAGGGCAAGTGCAAGGCGGCCTCGCCCACCGACGGGGTGAAGAACGGCGACGAGTCGGACGTCGACTGCGGCGGCGACGTCGCGCCGAAATGCGCGGACGGCCTCGGCTGCAACGGGACCGGCGACTGCACGAGCGGCGTCTGCAAGGACGCCAAGTGCATCTCTCCGACCGCGAACGACGGCGTGAAGAACGGCACCGAGACGGACATCGACTGCGGCGGCATCGGGCCCGGCACCCCGCGCTGCGAGACGGGCAAGGCGTGCCTGCTCGGCCCCGACTGCGCGAGCCAGGTCTGCGCCGACGACACGAAGAAGTGCAGCGCGCCGACCGGCACCGACGGCGTCAAGAACGGCGACGAGAGCGACGTCGACTGCGGCGGCACCACCACCGGCGCGGCGCGCTGCGGGACGGGCAAGACCTGCAAGGGGCACGGCGACTGCGCCTCCGACGGCTGCGACTACAACGGCAAGTGCGCGCTCCGAAAGAGCTGCACGCGCCGGTTCGGCGGCGACACGTGCGGCGTGGGCGAGACCGGCGAAGGCGGCGTGCAGCACGAGAGCTGCTGCACGACGATCTCGTTCAACGCAGGCGGGGGAAACATCTCTCTCGACAAATACAGCATTACCGCTGGACGCATGCGCGCGTTCGTCGAGCGCACGAACGGCAACCTCCGCGCCGCGATGACCGGCGCGGGCGGCTTCCCGCAGGCCTGGCTCTCGTACCTCCCGCAGGACCTCGACCAGGCGAACGCGCGCATGGGCCCGGCGGAGGTGTTCGAGGAGTCGCCGCGCATCGCCGGCCAGCGCATCGTCGACGGCTGCTACATCGCCGGTCAGGGCGCGCGGACTTGGTGGGCGCCGGCGACGGCGGGCGATCCGACGAAGATGGGGCGCGATCAGCTCGACGAGAAGGCGCTCAACTGCGTCAACATCCCGATGCTCTACGCGCTCTGCGCCTGGGAAGGCGGCCGCCTGCCGACCTCCGCCGAGGTCCAGGCCGCGTGGCGCGGGACCAACAACCGGAGCTACCCGTGGGGGAACACGAGCGAGGACTCGCGCATGGTCCACGCGTTCAACTACTACTTCCCGTACGCGAACGCGGCCGGTCAGGCCTGCAACGTCGGCGGCAACTGCGACAACTCCGTGTTCATCGGCGCGCCGGGCCGCCGGCCGACCGGGTACGGACAGTTCGGTCACGCGGACCTCGCCGGCCTCGTCTTCGACTCGGTCTGGGACGGCGACTACCTCGGTAAGTGGATCTGGACCGGCTCGTGGGAGGATCACGACCCGTCCGTCGGCGGCGCCGTGACGGACCAGCGCGTACGCCCGCGCTACTGGGCGACCGGCGGTCGCTGCGTGCGCTGAGGGGTGGGCTTGCTTGTTCGAGAGGGAGAGGGATCCCTCGAAGGGCGGTCAGCTTCGTAGCGCGAGCCAGGAGCCGGCGGCGATGCTCAGGACGACGACGACGACCCAGAGCGCGATCCAGGCCTTGTTCGACGCCGGCTCGGGCGAGGGGCGCGAGGACACGCGCGGCGAAGGTGACGTGATCGGCGGCGACGGGCGCGAAGGGAGCGCGGCCTTCGGGATCTCGGAGTCGCCGAGGAGGGTCGCGGCGTTCGGATCGACGGGCGGCGCGGAGGTCGCCGGGATCGTCGCCGCGAAGGCGTCCGTGCCGGTCGGGGCGTTCGAGAACGCGCTCGGGCGCACCGCGTGCACGTCGTCGGGCGCTTGGCGCGCGTGCTGGATCGCGGCCGAGAGCGCGGTCGCGGACGTGTAGCGCAGGTTCGGATCGCGCGCGAGCGCGTGGAGCGTGACCGCCTCGAGCGCGGGCGTGATGCGGTCCTTCGCGCCGGCGCGCTTCGACGGCGGGACGAGGTCGCCGGTGAGGTGCGCGGTGAGGACGCCGAGCGGGGTCGTGCCGGTGAAGGGCGCCTCGCACGCGATGAGCTCGTAGAGCATGACGCCCGCGGCGTAGACGTCGCAGCGCGCGTCGAGCTCGTCGCCGCGCGCTTGCTCCGGGGACATGTACTCCGGCGTCCCGAACAACATGTTGTGCGCGGTGAGGTTCGTCGTGCCGGTGCCGGTGCCGGTCACGATCTTCGACATCCCGAAGTCGCCGACGATGACCTTGCCGTCCTTGTCGAGGAGCACGTTCGCCGGCTTGAGGTCGCGATGGATGACGCCTTGCTTGTGCGCGGACGCGAGGGCTTCGAGCACCTCGCGGAGGACGTCGAGCGCGCGATCGACCGGGAGCGGACCGCGGGCGAGGACCTTCTCCAGCGACTCGCCCTCGATCTTGGGCATCGCGATGTAGAGGAGGCTCGTCTCCGGCGTCTCGCCCGGGGTCTCGCCGAAGTCGAGGATCGTGCAGACGTGCGGGCCCTCGAGGCGACGGAGGATGGCGGCCTCGCGCTGGAAGCGGCCGCGGATCTGCTTGTCGCCCGCGAGCGCCTCGTGCATCACCTTGAGCGCGACGGACGCGCCGTCGGCGGTGCGGACCGCGTCGTAGACGATGCCCGTCCCGCCCTCGCCGAGGACGCCGCGGACTTCGTATTTGTCGGCGATGACGCGCACGGCGGCGAGTCTACAAGAATCGCCTCAGCGCTGTCCGCAGGCCGCGCGGACCTTCGGCGACACCGTCCGGGGCTCGAGGCGGACGTCGCCGTTCGGGACGTTCGCGCGCCACGCCGCGCAGGCGGCGCTCGCGGCCCCGGGCGCGTCGAGCGCGACGTAGGCCTCGAGGAGCGCGCGATGGATCGTGGCGAGCTGCGGTCGCGTGAGCTCGCCCGAGCCGAGGAGCTTGTTGCCCTTCGCGACCGCGTCGACGTAGCGGCCGCTGCGGATGTCGGCGAGGAGCGGCGGGATGTCGGCCTCGGCCTGCTTCTGCGCCTGGTACGGCTTGCCGCCGCCTTCGGTGCGCGTGCGCTCCGCCGCGGCGCGGGCCGCCTTCTTCCCCTCCTCCGTCAGCGAGATGTCGGCGAGCGGCACGAGGACGACGTCGCCGCGCGCGATCTTCTTCGGGTTCTTCTCGTCGCCGCCGTTGTAGATCGCGATCGTCCACGACTTGTTCGGATCGCCGTAGTACCGCTGCGAGATCGCGGTGAGCGTCTCGTTCTCCCCCGCGAGGTGCGCGACGACGGCGGGGACGATGATCTCCCGATGCTCCACCGGGGGCGTCCACGCCATCGTGAGGTTCGCGCGCGCGAGGACGTCGGCGCGCTTGCCGTCGCCGAGGTACGTCTTCGACAGCGTGAACCAGGTCTCGCCCTGCTCCACGCGGTGGTACATCGGCGCGGGGATCTCGAGCGGCTGCCCCGCGACGATCGGGCTGCCGCCGTGCGCGTCGAGGCGGTTCGCGCCGACGATCGCGGCCTCGTAGCGCGGGGTGCCGTAGAAGCGGATCGCGAGCTGGGCGAGGGTCTCGCCCTGCGCGACGACGTGCGTGAACGCGCCGGCGTGCGAGGGGGCTAGGAGGAGCGCCGCCGCCACGGCGACGACGAGGTGCTTCGGCTTCATGGCGCTTGCGCGTCCTTTCCCGCGTCGCCCGCGGCGAGGTCCATCGTCACGTCGAGCATCACCGTCTCTCCCGTCGCGATCGTGATCTCACGCTCGATCGGCGCCGCCTCGGGGTGCGTGAGCGTGACCCAGTGCCTCCCCGGCGCGAGCGCGATCGGGCGCGCGAAAGGTGTGGTCTCCACGAGCTGCCCGTCGACCTTCACGTACGCCCACGGCGTCGCGACGACGCGGAGGCCGCCCGCGCCCTCGAGCGACGCCGGCGGCGCGGCGGCGCCGGCGGCGCGCACCTCGCGGCTGCGCTGCGTCCCTTCGTTCGCGTAGACCGCGAGCGCGAAGGCGGCGGTGACGGCGACGAAGCCGGCGAGCGCGGGCACCGAGCGGCGCGGCGGCCGCGACTTCGACGGCTTCGGCTTCGACGCGACGGCGGAGACGGGCGCGGCCTCGGCCGACGCCGGCTCTGGGGGGGCGGGATCGGGCGTGGCGAGACCGGCCGCGACGAGGGCGGAGCGCACGATCGCGCTCGGGTCCTCGCGCGTCTCGGAGCGGAGCGCGGCCTCGAGGCGCTCCTTCACCGCGGAGGCAGAAGGGTAGCGATCGTTCGGCGACTTCTCGAGGAGCCGCATCACGATGCGCTCGACCGCGCGCGGCACGTCGCGCGCGGTCGAGCGCAGGTTCGGCGCCGCCTCGCGACGGATCCGCTGCGTCGCGCCCTTCGTGTCGTCGCCGAAGGGCCGCGCGCCGCTCAGCATCTGGTAGAGCACGACGCCGAGGGAGAAGAGGTCGCTCCGCCCGTCCACGAAGTCGCCGAGGATCTGCTCCGGCGACATATAGGCCGGCGTGCCGTACGCGTCCTTGAGCTGCTCCGGCGCCATGCGGCCCGTCGCGGTGATGCCCTCCGGGATGCCGGCGTCGCTCACGCTCCCGAGGCGCGGGCGCTGCGCGATGCCGAAGTCGATGAGCTTCACCGTCCCGGCCTTGGAGAGGAGGACGTTCCCGGGCTTCACGTCGCGATGCACGACGCCGCGGGAGTGCACGTGCTCGAGCGCCGCGCAGACGCCGCACGCGATCGCGAGCGCGACGGCGACGGGGATCTTCTTCTTCGCCTTCGCCTCGAGCTCCTGGAGCGACGCGCCCTCGACGTGCTCGAGGACGAGGAACGGCCGCCCCGACTCCGTGCGCCCCGACTCGAGGAGCAACACGACGTTGGGGTGGACGAGATCGGCGAGGACCTTCGCCTCGCGCTCGAGCTGCTCGCCGAACGACGAGGTCGCGGCGATCTGCGTCTTCAGCGCCTTGACCGCGACGACGCGACCGAGCGGCTCCTGCACCGCGCGGTAAATCGTGGAGAGAGAGCCCGTCCCGATCGTCTCGGTCGTGCGGTAGGAGCCGAAGCGGAGGTCGGACACTTATTTGGCAAACAGGGAGTGCCCTGTCATCGCGGCCGGGATCGGGATTCCCATCAGCTCGAGCATCGTCGGCGCGACGTCGCAGATGCGGCCGCCGCTGCGGATCTTGCGCCCGGCGCCGGCGTCGTCGACGTAAACGAGCGGCACCGGATTCAGCGTGTGCGCGGTGTGCGGGGCGCCGGTGGCGGGGTCCTTCATCAATTCGCAATTGCCGTGATCGGCGGTGATGAAGAGCGCGCCGCCCTTCGCGCGCACCGCGTCGGCGATGCGCCCGATGCCCGCGTCCACCGCCTCCACCGCGGTGATCGCGGCGTCGAGGTTGCCGGTGTGACCGACCATGTCCGGGTTCGCGAAATTGACGACGACGAAGTCGAATCCGTCGCTCTCGATCGCTTTGACGACCGCGTCGGCGACGCCGGCGGCGCCCATTTCGGGCTTGAGGTCGTAGGTCGCGACGTCCTTCGGTGAAGGGATCATCGTGCGCTCTTCGCCGTGGAACGGCTCTTCGCGGCCGCCGTTGAAGAAATACGTCACGTGCGCGTACTTCTCTGTCTCGGCACACCGAAACTGGGTCAATCCCGCTTTGGCGATCACCTCCGGAAAGATGTCGGGGTACGTCTCTTTCGGAAACGCGATCGGCAATCCGAGCTTCGAGTCGTACGTCGTCATGCAAGCGTAGACCCGAAAGGGCGGCTTGGCCTCGCGCGTGAAGGCGGTGAAGCCCTCCGTCGCGAGCGCCCGCGTCAGCTCGCGCGCGCGGTCGGGGCGGAAGTTGAAATGCAGCGCCGCGTCTCGCGCCGTGTCGACGCCGGTGTATCCGTCCACCACGAACGGCTCGACGAACTCGTCCGTCTTGCCCGCGGCGATGCTCGCCTTCGTTCCTTCGATCGCGCTCGGCTGCTTCGGCGCGTTCGCGTGCACGATCGCCTCGTACGCGCGCTCGACGCGCTCCCAGCGGTTGTCGCGGTCCATGGCCCAGTAGCGGCCGGACACGGTGCCGATGCGGCCCTTGCCCTTCAGCATGCCTTCGAGCGTCTCGAGGTAGCCGGGCGCGGTGCCGGGGAGCACGTCGCGGCCGTCGAGGAACGCGTGGACGACGACGTCGACCCCGAGCTCGTGCGCGGCGTCGATGAGCGCGCCGAGGTGCGTGATGTGGCTGTGCACGCCGCCGTCGGAGACGAGGCCCATGAGGTGGAGCTTGCCGCCGGCCGCCTTCGCCTTGTCGATCGTGCCGCGGATGACCTCGTTCTTGGCGAACGAGTGGTCCACGACCGCGTTGTCGATCCGCATGATGTCCATCAGCGCGATGCGCCCCGCGCCGAAGTTGAGGTGCCCGACCTCGCTGTTGCCCATCTGCCCCGGCGGGAGCCCGACGTCGGGGCCGCTCGTGCCGATGAGGCCGTGCGGGTACTTCGCGTAGAGGGCGTCGAGCGCGGGGGTCTTCGCCATCCGCACCGCGTTCGCGTCGACCTCGGCGCGTTCGCCGAGACCGTCGAGGATCATGAGGACAACGGGCCGAGGACGCTTTGCCGCCATGGCCCGACTGTACCACCGGCTTGTGCTCTCCCAGCGGGTGGCGTAGCACCGCATCCCGTGCCCTGGATCAAAGCGGTGCTGCGCGGGCAGCAGGTGCTCGCGCGGGTGAAGGCGGACGGCACGTTCGACGCGCAGGGCGGACGCGTCGAGATCCGGTACCGGCCCACCGACGCGCGGGCCTACCGCGCGGGGGTCGGGAACCTCGAGCGCGTCGCGGGCGCGGAGGTCCTCGCGGACGACGCCGTCGTCGCGGGCGAAGCGGCTCCGACGAAGGAGGAGCGCTCCGCCGCGCGCAAGGCCGACGCGGCGAAGAAGGCGCTCGCGCCGGACGCGGTCCCGAAGGACGCGTGGAAGGTCTACGCCGACGGCGCGTGCTCGGGGAACCCGGGGCCGGCGGGCCTCGGCATCGTGCTCGTCGCGCCGGACGGCAAGGTCCACGAGGGCTTCGAGTACCTCGGCGAAGCGACGAACAACGTCGCGGAGCTCACCGCGATCCTGCGCGCGGCGGAGCTCGCGCCGCCCGGCGCGACCGCGGTCGTGCACACCGACTCGCAGTACTCGATCGGCGTGCTCACGAAGGGCTGGAAGGCGAAGGCGAACCAGGAGCTCATCGCGAACGTGAAGACGGCCCTCGCCGCGCGGAAGACGTGGCGCATCGTCTACGTGCCCGGCCACGCGGGGGTGCCGCTGAACGAGCGCGCCGACGAGCTCGCGCGCGAGGCGGTCTCGAGCCGCCGAAACCGCCTCCCGACCATTCCCGCGGTCTGACGGCCGCGCGCGGCGGCTCGGCCGCGCGTGGCGGACGCAAAAAGCGGCGAGCGCTGCTATGCTGCGCGGCCATATTCCATGGCCATCCGCGTGCACGAGAGCTCCGTCGTCTCCCCCTCCGCGCAGATCGGGGACGGCACCCAGATCTGGCTGTTTTGTCAGGTGCGCGAGGGCGTCCGCATCGGCAAGGGCTGCATCTTCGGCAAGGGCGTCTACGTCGACTCCGGGGTCGTCGTCGGCGACAACGTGAAGATCCAGAACAACGCGTCGCTCTACGCGGGGGTGACGATCGAGGACGGCGTCTTCGTCGGACCGCACGTGTGCTTCACGAACGACAAGGTGCCGCGCGCGGTGAACGCGGACATGACGCTGAAGGCGGCCGACGACTGGCACATCACGCCGACGCTCGTGAAGGCGGGCGCCGCGCTCGGCGCAAACTCCACCATCGTGTGCGGCGTCACCGTCGGCAGGTGGGCGATGGTCGCGTCGGGCAGCGTGGTGACGAAGGACGTGCCCGATCACTCCCTCGTGATGGGCAACCCGGCGCGCCACGCCGGCTGGGTGTGCGCGTGCGGCAAGCGCGTGACGGTGGGCGAGCCGTGCGGCGCGTGCGGGCGCGTCCTCGTCCAAGAAGACGGCGTCGTGCGGGTGCGCTGAGATGGCGTCGATCTTCCGGAAGGGGCTCTTCGACGGTCACGTCGCGATCGTCACCGGCGGCGGTAGCGGCATCGGCTACGCGACCGCGCGCTCGCTCGGCGAGCTCGGCGCGAAGGTCGCCATCTGCGGGCGCAACGTGGACAAGCTCGCCGCCGCGGCGGCCCGGCTGGAGGCGCGCGGCGTCGCGGTGCTGCACGCGGCGTGCGACATCCGCGAGCCCGCGAGCATCGAGGCGTTCGTCGCGCGGGTGGGTGACGAGCTCGGCGCGGCCGACATCCTCGTGAACAACGCGGGCGGACAGTTCCCCACGACCGCGGAGCAGGTGTCGACGCGCGGCTGGGAGGCGGTCGTCCGCAACAACCTGAACGGCACGTTCTTCATGACGCAGGCGGTGGCGCAGAAGCACCTCATCCCGAAGAAGCGGGGCCGCATCGTGAACGTCATCGCGAACATCGCGCGCGGGTTCCCCGGCATGGTGCACACCGGCGCCGCGCGCGCGGGCGTCGAGAACATGACGAAGACGCTCGCGGTGGAGTGGGCGCAGCACAACGTGCAGGTCAACGCCGTCGCGCCGGGCATCATCCGCACGAGCGGGACCGACCAGTACCCGCCCGAGTTGGTGGAGATGAGCCGCAAGAAGACGCCGATGAAGCGCCTCGGCAACGCAGGTGAGGTGGCGGAGCTCATCGTGTACCTCGCGAGCGACGCGGCGTTCTTCGTGACCGGCGAGTGCTGGTACATCGACGGCGGCGCGCACCTCTGGGGCGACAACTGGACGATCCCGGACGACGACCCGCCGCCCCCACCGGCCATCATCGCCGAGCTCGGCACGACCGACTGAGGACGCGTGACCGACGGCGCAAACAACGACGCCCCCTCGCCCCCCGCGCCCCCCCAAGACGCAGCGCCCCCGCACGCCCCGAACCAACGCAACGAAGCGACCACGAACGACGCAACTCCATCGCAGAACGTGGCGGAGACCGCCGCGGCCACGAGGAGCGCCACGACCGCGCCGACGCGCGATGCGGCGAAGACCGACGCCGACGCGGGGAGCGCCGCTACTGCACCGACGCGCGACGCGGCGAAGGCCGGCGCCGGCGCGGATCCCGCCACGACCGCGGGGGCCGACGCGGCTGCGGAGAGCGCGGGCGAGCTCGTGGCGCCCCTTGCTGCCGAGTCGGCGCCGGCGTTCGGCGCGCACTCGGCTCTGCCCGGATCGCTCGAAGCACCCATCGCCGCCGAGTCGGCCCCCGCATTTGGCGCGCATTCGTTCGAGGCGCGCGCGACCGACACGACCGACGCGGCCAGCGGCGCGGCGGCGCAGGCGGAGGGGGGGGAGCCGTTCGCCGGGCTTCGGGCGGTCGTGCAGCCTGGGGAGCGGCTGCCGACGGTCTTCGAGACGATCAAGCACTGGATACGCGACTACTTCCTCGGCGACGATCCCTCCTTCGGGCTCGCGCTCGTGCCGTATTGCTTCCTCTCGATGCTGCTGTTCACGCGGCATCCGACGCGCACGAATTTCATCTTCGACGAACAGGAAGCGCTCCTCGCCAATCCGTACGTCCGGAGCGTCGCGGAGGCGAATCCCAAGTTCGGATGGCTCGACGCGTTCCATCGCGACTTCTGGGGGCTCGGGCCCGAACGGAGCATCGGCTCGTACCGCCCCATCCCCGACCTCGTCTGGCGCGCGCTCTGGGGGCTCGGCGCGCGCGACCAGACGCCGTTCCTCCATCACTGGGTGAACGTCCTCCTCCACGGGATGAACGGCGCGCTCGTGTGCGTGCTCGCGTTCGCGCTCACCAAGCGGCGCGGCGTCGCGTGGATCGCCGGCGCCACCTTCACCGGGAGCGCCGTCCTCACCGAGGCCGTGAGCGGCGTCGTCGGGATCGCCGACGTCCTCGGCGCGACCGGCACCCTCATCGCGCTGCTCGCGCTCACGACGCGACTGCCGTTCATGGCGGGCGGCGTGCTCGTCGGCACCCTGTTCGGGCTCTACTCGAAAGAGAGCGCCCTCTGCTGCGTCCCGCTCCTCCCCCTCGGCGCCTTCCTCCTCGCGCCGCTCCTCCACCCCAAGAACCCTCGGCGGACCCTGCGCGCGCTCGTCGCCTTCGTCACCGCCGCCGCCGCGTTCGTCTTTTACGTTTACGCGCGGAGATGGGCATTCCCGACCGCTATTCCCCACGAGCTCAGCGCCGAGGCGAACGCCGCCAAGCCATTTGCGGGGAGGGTATTTGCCGCGGTCCTGCGCTGGTACGCCCAGCCGATATTGCCCAAAGACCCGCTCAACAACCCGCTCGTCAACGCCGACGCGATCCATCGCATCGGCGGCGCGTTGCGGGTCTGGTCGCGCGGGCTCGGCCAGCTCGCATTGCCGATTACGCTCTCCGGCGATTACTCCGCGCCGCAAGAGCCCATTCCCCCGACGCTGCTGGATTGGGAGATCATCACCGGCGCGGTCCTCCTCCTCTCGCCGATCCCGCTCGCGATCTGGATCGCGGTGCGCTCCTACCGCCGCTGGACGCGGCGCGGCGACGCGGAGCCCGAGCGCGATCCGCTCCTCATCGTCGCGTTCGGCGCGCTCTGGGTGATGCTCTCGTATTTCCCGGTCTCGAACATCCCCGTGCTCCTCCCCACCGTGCGCGCGGAGCGGTTCTGGTACTTCCCAGCCATCGGCTCGAGCCTCGTCGTCGGCGTGCTCTTCGGGTGGGGCGCCGATCGGAGCAAGGCGAGCCCCGACGCGCCGCCGAAGCCGCGACCGCTCTGGCTCGACGTCACGCTCGCGCTCGCCGGGCTCTTCCTCCTCGCGCAGCTCGTCGCCGTGCGCCACAGCGCCGTCGACTACGCGTTCATCGCGCCGGGCCTCGTCGTCGCCGGCGCGATCGTGTTCTTCGCGTACCGCCGCACCACCGTGAGCCGGAGCTACAAGTGGCTCGTCTTCGCGACGCTCGCGTTCTTCCTCTATCAGGGCACCGCCGCGCGGCGGCACGCCAACGACTACACCGACGACCTCTCCTTCTGGGACGCGACCCGCAAGGCGGTGCCGCGCAGCGCGAAGGCCCACCTCAACTACTCCGTCATGAAGGGCGCCCGCGGCGACCTCCAGACGCGCCTCGATGCGAACGCGATCGCGCTCGAGCTCGCGCCCGAGTGGCCGATGGCGAGCGTGTATTACGGCGACACGCTCTGCCGCCTCCACCGCGCGATGGAGGCGTGGCCACACTACGTGAAGGGCTTCGACCTCGCGCCGAACGACGTGAACCTGATCGCGCTCGGCATCCAGTGCCTCTGGGACGAGAAGGTGCTCGCCGAAGGCACCGCCGAGCGCGCGGAGCTCGACGCGCTGAAGGACAAACACCCCGGCTCGTGGCTCGAGTACCTCGGGCGCGACATCCTCGAGCACGGCGAGGAGCACAACGGCGTCGATCCGAAGTACCGTCCTCGCGGCTACAACGAAGGCCCGAAGGAATGAGATGACGGACCTGCGCTTCAGCATCCCCGCCGTCCTCGTCGTCGCCGCGTGCGCGATCGCGGTGGGGGTACGCGCGGGCACCGCGCGATCGCCGGAGCCCCGGCGCGGCGCGACGAACAGGGAGCGCGCGAGCATGGCCGCCTCCGTCGCGGGCAGCGAGAGCGCGTGGCTCACGGAGGTGACGCAGAACTTCCCCGGCGACCACTGGTCTCAGCGCGACGACTTCCACGGCCGCGAGTACCGCCACTTGATCGAGCTCGCCGATCAGCACCGGGTCCGCCTCGAAGACGTCATCCGCGCGGTCGACGACGACCTCCACGAGAGCGCGACGACGAGCCCGGACGCCCCCGATCCGCGCGCCGCCCGCGCCGTCCCCTGCAAGCCGCGACCGTTCTACGACTGAGCCGCGATGGGACGCCTCGCCGAGCGCACGTCCGTCCGTCTCGCGCTCTTCGCGCTCCTCGCGCTCGTCGTCGTGTGGCCGATGCTCGCGCACGCGGGCTGGGTGAACGAGTTCCGCGACGCGCAGGTCCTCACCGTGCACGAGCGCGCCGCCGCGCTCACGGTGAAGACGTACCGACAGCTCCCGCTCTGGGATCCCTGGTACTGCGGCGGGCTCTACGGCCTCGGCGCGCCGCAGAGCCGCTTCGCTGCGCCGCCGTTCCTCCTCACGCTGCTCTTCGGCGTCGAGCGCGCGCAGCCCGTCATCGTGTGGCTCCTCGCCGTCCTCGGGATGGAGGGCACCTTCCGCTGGCTGCGCCTCCGCGTGACGGACGCGACCGCGGCGCTCCGCATCGCGCCGCTGTTCGCGCTCTCCGGACACTTCGCCGTCGCGTGGTTCCGCGGCTGGGTGAACTTCTTCGGGTTCGAGCTCGTCCCGTTCGTGCTCTACGGCATCACCGTCGCCGCGCGCGGACGCACGCACGGGATCGCCGTCGCCGCGATCGCCTTCGCGACCATCCTCGGCTTCGGCGGCACCTTCGCCGCTCCCCTCATCGCCGTCGCCGCCGCGGCCGAGAGCGCGCGCGTCCTCCTCGAGCTCCCGCCCGCGCGTCGCGGCCGCGCGATCGCGATGCTCTTCGCGCTCGCGTCCTTCATGCTCACCGCCGCGGCGGTGCGTCTCCTCCCGATCGCGGAGGTCCTCGCCGCGCAGCCGCGCATCATGGCCGGTACGCCCGGCCACTCGCCGCTCGCGATCCTCTTCTTCCTCGTGCGATCGCTCGAGGTGAAGGACGGCGACGTCGAGGACCTCGGTATGTTCTACGTCGGCGGCGCGTTCCTCGCGCTCATCGCGCTCGGCGGCTCCGAGCGCAAGTCGATCCGCCCGCTCGTCGTCGTCATCCTCTTCATGTGGCTCTCCGCCGGCTACGCGCGGAAGCCCGCCCTCTTCGCGCTCCTCCGCGAGCTCCCGATCTTCTCCGCGCTCCGCTACCCCGAGCGCTTCCTCTGGCTCGGGATCCTCTTCGCGTGCGAGCCGGCCGCGCACGCGCTCGCGAAGGTGCCGCGCCTCGGCGAAGGAAAGAGCTGGCGGCGCGGCGCGAACGCGCTGCTCACGCTCGCGGTGCTCGCGAGCCTCGGCGCCGAGGTCAAGGCGTTCTACGCGGTCGACTCCGCGCGGAACCTCGGCGTCGCCACGCCGGACCGCTCGCGACCGTTCCGCCAGTCGCGCGGCAACCGCTGGCTCGCCTCGCACTACGAGAGCGCGGGCCTCGGCTCGCTCTCGTGCTGGGAGACGCACCCCGTCACGATGTCGCCTTTGCTTCGCGGCGACCTCGCGCAAGAGGAGTACCTCGCGCCGCCGGCGCGCGGCGCCGCGCGTCGCGTGTCGTGGTCGCCGAACGAGATCGTCGTCCACGTCTCGCTCGCGGAGCCGGGCCGCCTGCTCGTGAACCAGAACTGGCACCCGGGCTGGACCTCGTCGATCGGCAACGTCGTGTCGCAGGAGGGCCTCCTCGCGGTCGACCTCCCCGCCGGCGACGCGGACGTGAAGATCGCGTTCCGTCCACGCTCCGCGCTCGCGGGCGGCGCCGTCACGCTCGTCGCGCTCGTGTCGCTCGGCCTCCTCGCGCTCGGGGCGCGCCGAGGTCGTCCCGCGTTCCGGCGCGGCGCGGTGCTCGGGAGCTCGCTCCTCGTGCTGCTCCCGTGGGCCACGCTCGCCGCGTTCGTCGCGACGTGGCCCTCGCCGCGGTTCCCGCCTCCGCCGCTCAAGAACCCGAACGGTGAGCCGGCGATCGTGAGCGCGCCGCCGGCGGACGTCCCGCACCTCGGCGCGCAGCTCGACGTCCCGCTCGTGGTCGACGCGGCGCGCACGACGGGCCCCGATCCGCTCGGGAACGTCTTCATCGATCTATGGATCCGCCGCACCGGCGCCCTCGCGCGGACGACGGCGATGTACGTCCATTTCAAGCGGCGCGAAGGACAGGAGCCGCCGGACAAGGAGCGCTCGCGCGAGTACCTCAACGGCGATCATCAGGTCGTCGGCGGCAGCTTCTACCTCTCGGACGCACCCGAGAACGCGGTCGTCCATGACTCGTTCGGCATGTTCGTCGGCAAGTCCGCGCCGGGGACGTGGGACGTCTGGCTCGGCTTCGGCCACGTCTCGGGGCGCCGCCGCCACGCGAAGTTCGTCGAGGCGGCCCAGGCCGAGGTGCGCGATGACATGATCCGCATCGGGACCTTCGTCGTCCCGTGATGCGCCGCGCGCTCGCCTTCCTCATGCTCGTCGCCGCGTGCTCGCGGCCGCCGCCACCGTCCACGCGCACGGACGCCGGCGTCCCGCAGGTGGATCCGCCCGGCTATTACATGGGCCGTCGCATGGCCGAGCCGATGAGCTGGCACGGCGCGGACTGGCTCGATCGCCCGAACCGCGACGAGGTGCAGCGACCGGAGCACGTGCTCGACGTCCTCCGCGTACGCGAAGGCCAGACGGTGGCCGACGTCGGCTGCGGCTCCGGTTACTTCACGGTGCACCTCGCGAAGCGTGTCGGTGCACGCGGCCGCGTCTACGCGACCGATCTGCAACAAGAGATGCTCGACCTCCTCGCGAAGAAGGTCGCCGCCGCGAGCCTCGGCAACGTCACGCCGATCCGCGCCACCGCCGACGACGCGAAGCTCCCTCCGCGCGCGCTCGATCTCATCCTCCTCGTCGACGTCTACCACGAGCTCCCGAACCCACCCGCGACGCTCGCCCAGTTCAAGAGCGCCCTCGCGCCGGGCGGCGTCCTCGCGCTCGTCGAATACCGCGCCGAAGACCCCAAAGTGGCGATCAAGCCGGAGCACAAGACGACGCTCGAGCAGCTCCGCCGCGAGCTCGCCGCCAACCACTGGACCTTCCTCGCGAGCGACGAGTCGCTCCCCGAGCAACGCATCGTCACGTTTCGACCCGAGTAACACCCTCAGCAGACGCGAGGCGCTGAAGCGCGCGCCGGGACGACGGCCGGCTCGTCCTCCTCCGCGACACGGAAGAGGACGCGGAAGGTGGTGCCGCGATCGGGCTCCGACGAGAACGAGATCTCGCCGCCGAGCTCGGCGACGAGGCGCTGCGTGACGGCGAGGCCGAGGCCGGTGCCGCGCCCGGGCGGCTTCGTCGTGAAGAACGGATGGAAGATGCGCTCGGCGTCGGGCGCGGAGACGCCGACGCCGTTGTCCCCCACCTCGAGCATCACGCCCGTGGAGACGCCGCGGCGAACACGGAGCGTGAGCTCGTTGTCGGCGGCGTCGCGATGGCGCATCGCCTCGAGCGCGTTGAGCACGAGGTTGAGGACGATCTGCGCGATGCGCGGGACGGAGCCGCGCACGAGCGGCACGGCGTCGAGGTGAACGGAGAGCTTCGCCGTGCGCGCGATCTCGACCCGCGCGAGCGCGAGCGTCGACTCCACCGCGGCGGCGAGATCGGCCGTCGCCGCGGGCGCGGGGTCCTCCCGCGCGAGGAGGAGGAGCTCGCGGACGATGAAGCCGATCCGCGCCGCGCCCTCGAGCGCGATCTGGAGCGCGGTCCGCGCGGTGTCGGCGCGTCCGGCGTCGACCGGTCCCTCCGCGCCGAGCTGCTTCTTCGCGATCTCGATGTTGTTGAGGAGGTACGCGAGCGGGTTGTTCACCTCGTGCGCGACGCCGGCGGCGAGGAGGCCCACCGCCGCGAGGCGATCCGCGGTCGCGAGCTGCCGCTGGAGGCGATCGTGCTCGCCGAGGTCGCGGCCGACGACGAGGCGCGCGGGGACGCCGTCGAACGCGATCCCCTGCGTCGCGGAGACCTCGACGCGGACGGGGCTCCCGTCCCGCGCCATGAGCCACGCCTCCGTGCGCTCTTCCTCCGTCACGCCGGTCTCGAGCGGCCGCCGCAGCCGCGCGGCGAAGAGCGCGCGCGAGCGCGGGTCGATCGAGTCGACGAGCGGACGGCCGACGAGCTCCTCCGCGCGCGCGAAGCCGAGCGCGCGCGCGAAGGCGCGGTTCGCGAAGACGATGCGGCCCTGGACGTGGATGACGACGAGGGCAGGGAGCCGCTCGAGCACGTTGCGGAGCTCGTCACGCGCGCGCTCCGACGCGTGGAGCCCGGCGTCGAGCCAGCGCCGCTGGTCCTCGAGCGCGTCGGCGCGCTCGCCGATGCGCGTGAGCGCGGAGAGCGCTTGAAAGCCGGCGCTGAACACGGAGGGGCTGCGCGGCAGGACGAGCTCGACGTCGAGCGTGCGTCCGTCGATGCGCGAAGCGACCAGCGTCGACGCGGGCAGATCGAGGATGATCGGCAACGCGACCATCGCGCCGGAGGCGACGTGGAGGAAGGCCTCGCACGCCTCGTACGACGGCGGGATCGTGCCGTGGATGAAGAGCCGATCGCCCGCCTCGAAGCGATGGTACGCGCGGAGGTGCGGGAAGCTCGCGCGCGCGAACCACCGCTCGGAGATGTCGTAGAACATCCGGACCGAGATCACGGTCCGCGCGAGGCGACGGAGCGGCGCGTACGAAGGGACGCCGCCCATCGCCGCGCCGATCGCGCGGAGCCGCGCCGGATCGTGCTCCACGGAGGCGGACACCGCCTCGTTCAGACGCACGAACGCGGACCACGGGATCTGGTGCGCGTCGCCCGTGAGCGCGTCGCGATCGATCCCCGCCGCCGCGAGCATCGGATCCGGATCGAGCCCGACCGCCTCGACGGCCTCGAGCAACATCCGGATCGGCCGCGCGCTGAGGAGCATGAACGCCCGCTCGTGGTAACACGGTCACGGCAGGGGACTTCGCGAATTCCGACCGATGCCGTACGCTCGAAGGGTGAAGCTTCGAGCAGCGATCTGCGCCTTGGGGCTCGGCCTCGCCGTCGCGAGCCCCGCGAGCGCCGTGTCGTCGCTGCAGACCTCACCGGTCACCGTCTACGCCGCGAAATGGTGCAGCGCCTGCAAGGCGCTCGAGCGCGGGCTCGAGGGCCGGAAGATCGCGTTCGACCGCGTCGACGTCGACGAGAGTCCCGCCGCGTTCGAGCGCGCTCGCGCGGCCGCGGGCGCCGGCGGCGCGATCCCGCTCACGTCCGTCGCCCGCGCAGAGGGGACGGTGTGGATCGTCGGCGCCGACGTCGACGCGGTGGACCGCGCCCAGCGCGGCGAGTGAGCGCGCGGTGAACCGACGCGACGCGCTCCGCTGGCTCGGCGCCGTCCCGCTCGCGCTCGGGTGCTCGCGCCCTCGCTCCGAGCCCGCCCCGGCCGCGACGCGCATGCCCGTCGTGTTCGCCGCGCACGGCGCGCCGATGTTGCTCGAAGACATTCCCGATCACGGGTTGGTGGATGAACAGCGCATTCACGCGGCGCTCCGTTCAATTCGGCTGATCAAAAATACATGTCGCAGTCGAGGCGGAGCCGGTCCTTGTTCGGCTTCACGTCCACGGTGGTGGGCGGGCTCGCGGTGAAGACTTTTCCGGTCTTGTATTCGAGAGTCTGCATATGCGCCTTCGCGGTGTCGGCGGAGTCGTAAATGCCATAGAGCCACTGCGCCGGTGTGCTCTCTCCGTAGGCCGTCCGGAGCGTATGGGTCTTGTCCGTCGACATCGACTCCGGCGGCTGGTTCTCGGGAATACCGATCACGAAGGCGCTCCCCACTTTGTCGGCGCCACCGACGAATGCGCCGTGGGCGTCCACCCGCGCGAGCGTCCGCAGCTCCGGCGGACGAAACGGCCGCGCCTTCGCCTTCTGCTTGCAGAGGTCGTCGCGATCGTCGACCGCGCGGTGCACGAGGAGGAACGCGGCGCCGCCGTCGGCCAGCGTGTACCAGCCCGTCCCGCCCAGCGCCTCGTCGTGACGACGGACCCCGCCCTCGGGCGGGAGGTCCGACTCGACGTCGAACGACGCGACGACGCGGCTCGTCACCAGGACGTCGCGCAGGCGCCGCCGCCCCCGCTCCGGGCCCATGAGCGGGTTCGGCGCGTCGCCGACGCGGACCTTGAGCTCCGTCAGCGGCGCGGCGATCGGGACCCGCGACGCCCACTCGATGACGGCCTCCGGAGCGCCGAGCGGGATCGGCTCCCCGATCGGCGCGAGATCGCCGCCCGCGCAACCCGGCGTCGCGAAGGCGAGCGTCGCGTCGAGCCCGCCGTTCGTGTTTCGCACGAGGAGCGTGAGCGCGAAGACCGGCCCGTGCTCCGCGTTCGTGTGCGTCGCGACGATCGAGCGGACGAAGCCGCGCTCGTGCAGCGCCGGGAACCAGCGCGGAAACTGGGAGTGATGGGTCTGCAGCGCGCCTTGCTCCGGCTGATTCAGGCTGCTCGTCATGCTCGCGATCAGCTCGTCGGCGCCGGGATCGCGCTTGCGGCACGGAGGCGTCGTCTTCGCCGGCGCCGGCGCCGGCGACGGCGCGACGGCCGGGCACGTCGCTGTCGCGGCGGGCGGAGCAGGAGGTGGGGCCGAGGTGCAGGCGGAGAGGGTCGCGACGGCGGCGACGGCGCGGCGCATCTCAGAACGCGATCGCCGGATCCGTGATGCGGGCGCTGCCGCGGTAGTGCTTGCGGATGAAGAGGAAGCCGCCCTTCCCGTCGAAGCTGATCTGCGACGGCGCGCGGCCGAGCGGCGTGGAGAGGCCGAACACCATCGTGATGTGGACGTGATCGACGAACGTCGGGTTCTTGCTGAACGAGAACCCGGTCGAGAGGACCTCGCGCTCCTTCTCGTCGACCCACGCCGTGCCCTTGAACGCGTCCTCGGCGGGGACCTTCGGGGTGAACGCGATGAGGACGCGCGACGGGTTCGCGGCGTCGCGCTCGACGAGCGAGAACGTGTAGCGCGCCTGCTCGCTCGGGAGGAACGGCAGCTTCAGGTCGTTCGCCTTCTTGTCGCCCTTCGACACCCTGTGCTTCGCGCGACGCTCGTCCGCCTTCGCTTGCGCCTCCGCGGTCTTGTCCTTCCCGTCCTCGACGTACCGCATCACCTTCACGATGCGCTCGCGCGGCGTGCTGGTCGGCGTCGAGCGCATCGTGATCTCCTTCACCTCGGACGCGTGGCCGTCGCCGTCGAGCGCCTCCATGCGGCCGGTGAACGTGAAGGCGCCGCGGCGCTTCATCTCCTCGAGGCTGCTCGCGTGCTTGGCGAGCCCGGTGAGGAGCGCCTCGGGGACGGAGGCTTGCGCGGCGGTGGGGGCCGGCGTCTCGTCGGCGTGCGCGAGCGCGGGGACGGCGAGGGCGGTGGAGAGCGCGAGCAAGAGGACGAAACGTGAAGCCATCCCTCAAGTTTGCTCCGCGGCGGAGCGGCGCGCCAGCGTGGCGAGAGTGCGCATCGGGACACGTCACGGCGTCGCAGCGCATCATCCATGCCGTCTCTTTTGCGCCCTCGCACGTCCGCGCACCTGCGCGGTCGACATGCCGGACCTATGGTTCCGACCACGTCATGGGGAAGACGTCCGACAGCATGATGGTGCGCGCCGCCCCGACGAGCGGCGTTCGTCTCAAGACGGCACGCGACGAGCGCTCCGGCGGCCTCGCTATCACGCGCCACGCCGCGCCCCCCGATCTCGCGGAGATCATCGATCACGTCGCGATCGTTCGCTGGGACCTCGATCGCAGCGCGCCGATCGATCGCGAGGTCCTGCCCGCGCCCTGCGTCGACGTGCTCTTCGGCGATCATCGCGCGGGCGTGCACGGACCGATCAACGATCGCGCGGTCGTGCGGCTCACCCGCCGCGGCGCCGCCGTCGGCGTCACGTTCCGGCCCGCGGGCTTCCGCGCGCTCCTCCGTCCGGGCCTCGAGCCGAGCGCGCTCGTCGATCGCCCGCTCTCGCACGCCGACGCGTTCGCGGCCTCGAGCGAGGTGAAGGCGCTCTCGCTCGCTCTCGACGAAGAGAAGGAGAACGAGAGCGACGAGGCGAAGCTCGACCTCGTGCATCGCTTCCTGCGCGCGCATCACCCGGGCCTCGACGAAGAGGACGCCGAGGTGAACGCGCTCGTGGACGTCGCGCGCTTCGACCTCACGCTCACGCGCGTCGCGCCGCTCGCGGAGCACGCCGGCCGTCCCGTGCGCGCGCTCGAGCGCCTGCTTCGCTCGCGCGTCGGCGTCTCGGCGAAGTGGATCATCCGGCGCTTCCGCGTCGCCGAGGCCGCCGATCGTATCGCGAGGGGTCTCTGCATCGACCTCGACGCGCTCGCCTTCCTCCTCGGCTACGAGCGCGACGACCTCGTCCACGACTTCCGCGCGCAGACCGGCCGCTCCCCCGCTCAGTTCCTACGCTCGGCTTGACGCACCGAGAGCGCGCCGACGATCGCGATCAGCTCGCCCATGCTGCGGTCATGGCTCCTGGCAGCGCGTGGTGACGAAGGCTTCGACGAGATGCGCGAGCGCTGGGTCGTTCGGCTCGAGCCGGTCACGCTCTGCGGCGCAGGCGGCGGGGCCGGTCGTCGGATCGCACGTCGCGCAGGCGATGACCTGCGTCGCCTCGCGGTCGCTCATGACGCCGGCGCGCTCGGTCGGGCGGTTCGGGCCGTCGCAGGCGAGGGTGCCGCCCGGCGCGGCGATCTGCGCGCGCTCCGGCGAGCAGCGGCATGCGCGCGCGTGGAGCGCGGTCGCGCCCTTCTTCTCGGCCTTCTCGGCGCGCAGGATCTCGGCTGCGGTGAGGCACGCGTACCCGTCATCCATGATCGGGCAGTCGGCGTGGCCCGTTCGCTTCGGCGCGCCGCACGGTCCGTCGCGGTGGCAACACTCGGCGATCTCGGCGTGCGTCGCCGCCGTCACCTTCGGCCCGCGCCCGAGCCGCGCGTACGCGTCGCTCACGCGCCGCATGTATGTTGCACGCACCGCGTCGGGCTCACGCAGGAGCGCGTCGATGCACGCGCTGCCGAGCGCGCTCGGATACACGCACGCGTCGATGCTGCGCCGCTCGTCGACGCGCGGCACACCACGAACGAACACGATCCCCCGGCCCGCGTCGGGAGCGGCCGCCGGCCCCGCGGCCGCGGCGCCAGGCTTCGCCGGCGCGGCGGGGTCGTGAGCGGGCGTCGTCGTCGCCGCGGCTGCCGGCGCGCCGCACGCGACGACGAGGCCGAGGACCCACCTTCTCGTCATCGCATCGCCATCGCGTCGTCGAGCGTACACCGCGTTACGCGGCGATCGACGCGAGGACGATCCTCCAGCCGCCGCCGGTGCGACGGAGGACGTACGAGAGCTCGAAGCGCTCGATGACGTTGCCCTTCCCGTCCCTCCATGCGCCGGCGCCTTCGATCGAGACGATCCCCACGCCGAAGCGACGCGCGTCGAGGCGATCGAAGGTCGTCGTCGCGTAGCCGCGCGCGCGGGCGTCCTCCATCACGCGCGCGTACGTCCGCTCGACCTCGGCCGCGGTCGGGAGAGCGAAGTCGCCGCGCGGCGTCAGCATCACCGCGGGCGCGTGGAAGAACGCTGCGACGGCGCAGGCGTCGAGCGAGCGGAACGCCTCGGTGTAGCGTCGAAACGTCGATAGCGCGGCCGCGCGGTCGCTCCACTCCGTCGCCGACGGCACCGTGGTCGATGCTCCTGCTTGCATGGCGTTCCTCTTCCTCTCGACGCAGTCGTGCATCAACCACGCCGCCCGCGCCGACGATCCAAGCGCGCGATCCAGCTGCACCGGAAACGTGCGTAAAAGCCCGCGGAAAGATGGGTGGGACATGTAGGCATACAGGTTGCTGAGCCTCATGAAGATGAGGTTCCTCGCGGCATTGGCACTCGCGGCGGCGACCACCGCGGTCGCGTGTGGCGCACCAGCCGACGACGACGACGCGGACGCGGACGCGACCGCGGAGGCACAAACCACGACCGCGCGCCCCGCAACCGCGGACCCCGACGCGACCGCGCGACCCGCGGACCCCGGCGCGACCGCGCGACCCGCAAGCGCGGACCCTAACGCGACCGCGCGACCCGCGGACCCCGGCGCGACCGCGGCGACGCGGACGGTGCTCGCGAACCTTCACTCCTTCGACTTCGCGAGCGGCGACCCGTTCGATCGACGCGTGATGATCGGGCAGCAGGAGCCCGACGTGTCGAACCGCGCGTCGTACGCGACGCCGGTCGTCCCCGACGTCGAGCGACTCACCGGACGCACGCCCGCGCTCGTGAGCTACGAGCTCTCCAACGCCGACCGCGGCGCGCGGACGATGTTCGACGCCGCTGCGTTCCGCGCGGGGCGCGACACGCTGCGCGATCTCGTCCGCGCGCAAGCACGACGCGGCGCGCTCGTCTCGTTCGTGTGGCACATGCGCTGTCCGAAGGCGGCCGTCACCGATCGCGACCTCTTCGCGCCGAACGAGTGCCCGCGCGACTACCGCCTCGAGGAGCTCCTCGCGCGCAAGCCCAACGGCCGCGAAGGCGCGCACTTCCGCGAGTGGCGCGCGATCCTCGACGAGCTCGCGGAGCTCCTCTGGTCGCTGAAGGACGACGACGGCGAGCCGATCCCGGTCCAACTCCGCCCCTTCCACGAGTTCACCGGCAACTGGTTCTGGTGGGGCCGCGCGAACGGCGCGAGCGCCTACGCCGCCGCGTGGCGCGAGATGGTCAGCTACCTCCGCGACGGCCGCGGCCTCCATCACCTGCTCTGGGTCTTCGCGCCCGACTCGCCGTCGTCGAACGGAGGCTGGGAGTCGTATTATCCTGGCGACGACTTCGTCGATGTTATCGCCTTTGACCGATATGACCATAACGACGGTCGATTCGCGCGCGGCTACGACGGTGACCTCCGGGCGGTCGGCTCGTTCGCCAAGCGCCATGGAAAGGTCGCCGCCGTCTCCGAGGTCGGCTTCAATCTAGGCGCGCACGGCACCAACGCGAACCCAACCTGGTTCACGCAAACGATGCTCGCGCCGCTCCGGAAACACGGCTTCGCGTACGCCGCGCTCTGGCGGAACGCACCATGGGAGAAATTCATCCCAGAGCCAGGCGACGGCGCGATCGCCAACGACTTCGCCCGCATGGCATCCGACGACGCAACCCTCTTCGCCGGCACCCACGACCTCTACCTCCCGCTCCACGTACCACCGGAGTCGTGAGCACACCGCCTCCACGTACCGCGAAGCTCGTGAACATATGGCCTCCATACCGTGGGGCTCACGAGCCTATAGGCTTCTCGTGCCACCAGCTCATGAGCGTATGGCCTCCACGTACCGCGGGGCTCACGAGCGTATGGCTTCCACATACCGCGGGGCTCACGAGCGGGCTGAGCGTAAGGCTCCACGTACCGTGGGCTCATGAGTGCGCGTACTGGCGGGGCGTGAGCGTGTAGGCTCGGGGTATGCGGGCGGTCTTTTTCGGCGCGCTGGTGTTCGGCTTTGCGTGTGGCGGTTCGAGCAGTGACGTTCGTGTGCCGGTGCCCGTCGTCGCGAAGGTCGAGCCGAAGGGCGACGTCGCTCCCGAGCCCGTTCGGCCCGTCGTCGATCGGAAGACGATCCAGCATCTGCCGATCGCCGAGGCGCTCTCGGTGTATCGCGATTGGACCCACGATCAGGATCCGAGCTACGCGATCGAAGGGCTGACCCAGGTCGCGTGGGCGAAGGACGAAGCGGCGGTCCCGCTCGCGATCCGCGCGCTCGCGGCGAAGGACCACGAGGTGCGCGCCGCCGCCGCGCGCGTCGTCATCGAGCCCGACGTGCCGAAGCCGGACGCCGCGCGGGCCGCCCTCCGCGACGCGCTCGCCGAAGCGACGCCGCTCGATCGCAGCGCGATCCTCTGGGCGCTCCTCGTCCTCGGAGACCGCACCGTCGCCGACGCCGCGATCGAGGAGTATCGCTCCGGCACGCTCGCGAAGGTCCACGCGCTCGACGGCTCACCCGCCTTCGCGCTCGCCGCCCTCGCACGCGCCATCCCCGCCGACCGAGCGAAGACGCTCGCGACCGAGCGCGCCCCACCCCTGCGCGACCTCGGCCTCGCCGCCCTCGCACGCAACGCCGCGACCGCGACCGCAGGCGACGCCGCACCCGCGTCCGCACGCGACGCGACCGCACCCGCACGCGACGCCGCGACCGCGACCGCTCACGACGCCGCGACCGTGACCAAGCTCGTGACCTCACGCGATGCCGTGGTCGCCACGCCCGACGCAACCGCGCGCGACGCAGCGGGCGCCGCGCTGTCCGTCCTCGTTGCGGCGCTCGAGAGCGCGGACGCGGAAGGGCGCGCTCGCATCGTCGATGTGCTCGCCCGCGGCGCGGGTGGGGCGGCGGTGCTCCTCGCGCTTCCGGCTGTGAGCGCGGCACCGCGCGAGAAGGCGAAACATCAGGCCAAGGTGGTCTTCGATCGGCTGCGCCAGCTCGCGGATCCGCGGGCCGCCGATGCGCTCGCGCGGTACCTCGGCACGAAGCCCGAGCCGCACTGGCGCACCGAAGCTGCGATGCGCCTCGCCGAGCTGGGCGATCTCCGCGCGGTCCCCACGCTCGCGTGGAGACTCACGCAAGACCCACTCGCGCTCTACAAGAGCGGCGTCGACGACGAGCTTCGCCGCACCGACTCCGAACGCGTCGGCGCCGCGCGTATGCTCGCGGACCTCGCGGTGCTGCACCCCGATCGACGCGGCGAGATCCGGAAGCACGCCGTCGGCCCCGTGCGCGCGTGGCTCCTCGGGAAGCCGCAGCCACACGCCAACGGCATGCGCTTCGTCGCGGCCTCGGACGCGCGTGAGCTCCTCCCCGAAATGCGGAGGTGGGCGAATCCCGGCGTCCCGCTCCCGAAGCCGGGGCAGCAGAGCTTCCCGCTCGCGTTCGAGAGCGCGCAGACCGCGCTCCGGTACGTCGGATGGATGCGCGATCCCCAGAGCTGGGCCACGCTCGAGTCGACGCTCGGTCGTCGTCCCGCCTCCATGGACGCGACGATGGAGAGCCTGCTCCAGGGCGGCAACGCCGTGCTCGGCATGACGCTGCGCGCGCTCGGGACCGGCGCCGCGACGGGCTTCGCGCAGTGGGGCGATCCGAAGGCGTACCCCGTCCTCGTGAAGTACATCGAGGACAGGAAGAACAACGAGCAAGCGCGCCTCGAGGCCGGCGCCGCGCTCGCGTGGGTCGCGACGGACGCGCAGCTCACCGAGATCGCGGGCAAGGTCCGCTCGCTCCCGCGCGACCCGCAAGCGCAGGTCGTCCGCAACTGCTACCTCGAGGCGCTCGCGCGGCGTCCGGTTCCGGTCGCGACCGCGCCGCTCGTCGACCTGCTCGGCACGACGCCGGAGCACACCCTCGCGCGCGCGATCGGCGGCGGCGGCCTCGCGCCGGAGACGACGACGCGCCTCTTCGCGATGCTGAAGGAGAGCGCGATGCTGAAGGAGAGCTCCACCCGGCTCGACGCGACGCTCGCGCTCCTCCTCGGCGCCGACCCCGACACCGCGCGCCGCGCGCTCGCCACGTACGAGGACGCCGACGCCGCCGAGCTCGAGGAGCTGAAGGTCGCCTACGACCAGTCGTTCGGCGCGATCAGCGACGCCAACTACGAGCGCGGCGACGTCGCGCGATGGACCGCCAACGCGGAGGCCGCCTCGCACGTGAAGCTCGGCGGCGCATACCAGGACTGGGTGCGCACGACCGTCACACGCAACCTCGACGGCATCGAATACGACGCTGGCCCGCGTTCGCTCACGAGGGTGCAGCTCCGCGTGCGCCTCTTGCGCGACACGCGCTCGCCCGACACGAAGAAGCGGACCGACGCGCTCCGCATTCTCCGCTTCATGAACGAGCGCGGCGCCCTCCTCGCGCTTGGCCTCACCCCACGCGACTGACGCGGGCCCCCACCTTCGCGACGAGCGGCGGGAAGACCGGGAACACAACGGCCTCGGGATCTGAAAGCCTGCCGCGATCGTGGCGAGGACGGCGTCGCGTGCTACGACGCGCACCGTGCGGAAGCTCATCTCGCTCCTGTTCCTCGGCGCTGCTGCGTGCGCCGCTCCCACCGACGAGACCGGCGAGACCGCGACGGAGAGCGCGGCCGTGATCGCGCCCGCGGCCGACGTCGTGCGGCTCCGCTACGAGCCTCAGTTCGTGCTCGAGAAGGTGCTCGAGCAGAAGCAGCGGCCGTTCGACGCGGCGAAGCCCTTTCCTGCGATCAAATTCGCGAGCGAGATCACGCTCACCGAGTTCCAGGACGCGATCGAGACGCAGTGGGGCTTCCGGCCCGACGTCATCACGAACGCGTATTCGGTCGTGGAGAACACCATCTACCTGATGGATGACGCGGCCTACTACTCGCAGCACGGTCGCTGCATCGACGACTCGCTCGCCCATGAAATCACGCACTATGTCCAGGTCGTGTACCAGGGCTGGACGCTCGAGGCCGCCGACGACTCCATCGAGGTCGACGCCGTCTACATGCAGCGCTGGTTCCGCCAGGAATACTGCGGCGCGAGCTAGCACCCTGATCTCGCAGATCGCCCCGGATTTCGGGTTGCGCACCCCCTCGCGCAAGCGTAAAGCGCGCTTCGAAATGAGTGCCCGCCTCGCCGCCGTGACCGCGCTCGCCCTCGCCCTCGGAGCGTGCGCCGCGCAAGACCATGAAGACGAGCCGGCCGCCGCGGAGGCGGAGATCGGCCTCACGCGACCGAGCCTCCCCAACGTCACCGCGTGGGCCGCGGGCACGAACTGGAAGTACGAGACGGACTTCCTCGGTCTCCGCCACGCGTGGGTCTACACGCCGAACGGCTTCAGCAAGCGCGCGCCCGGACGGCGCGGCGTCGTCTTCCACCTCCCCGGCTGCGGCGAGCTCCCGTACCAGGTCGCGCAAGGATCGGCCTGGGCCCCCGTCGCGGAGGCGCACGGCCTCGTCGTCGTCGTGCCGGAGATCCTCTCGCCGGTCTACCCGAACCCCGCCGCGCCCAACGTCGCTTGCTACGACTTCGGCACCGTCATGCAGCCGACGCGCTATGCCCGCGATCACGCCGCGCTCATCGAAGCCGGCACGCGCATCGCGCGGGACGACCTCTCGCTCGGGATCGATCCGCGCCAGATCTACATCGGCGGCCTCTCCGCCGGCGGCACCGTCGCGATGCAGGTGGCGTGCATGGCGCCGGAGATCTTCAGCGGCGTCGGCTCCGTCGCCGCGCCCTCGCTCGGGACGTGGCAGTCGATGGCGGTCATGCCGCCGGTCTGGAGCGCCCCCGCGATCCGCTGGGGCTGCGAGTACTACGCAAACTCGAGCCCCGCGCCCGACGCGAAGGAGAAGCTCGGGAAACAGGTCTACGCGATCGCCTCCGACGACAACGGACTTCCGGCCGGAATCCCGATCATGATCGGGGGAGTGTGGACCGCGACGAAATTTGCCAATCAGAAGATCTGGGACGGCGACAAATACATCCCGTTTGCCCATCATCGTCTCATCGCCGACGCGATGGCGCCTCTCTTCGGCGCGAAGATGACGGGCGAAGACGTCGGCCTTCCGTACCACGGCACCGGCTGGGGCTGCCCCGGCGGCGAGGTGAGCCACCACGACACCGCCGAGACGGAGTGCGAATTCTCCGCCCTCCAGCCGCGCCCGTGGCAGGTCAAAGCCGATATCTGGAAAGACACGAAAGGCCGCACGCGCGTCGTCCACTTGAAGCAGGACGGCCTCCGCCACCGCTGGCCGACCGGCCACAAACCGCCCGTCACGCCGAGCTTCGAGGAGCTCGTCGAAAAGGGTTATATGAGCCCCTTCGCCGAGGTCTACGAGGCGAAGGCCGCGGGCGCGCCCACCGGCACGTTCGGCATCGGCTTCTTCGGCAGCATCGACACGTTCGACTTCACCGCCTACCTCGCCGACTACTTCACCGCGAACAACCCGCGCCTCGACTGAGGCGCGCCGGCGCGTCAGAGCGACTTCGCGACGACCTCGACGAGGAGGCGGCCCTGCGCGACGATCGCCGCGCGGTAGGCCTCGAACGTGGCGTCGGTGACCGCGCCGTTCCCGCTCGAGAAGCGCGTCATGATCGGCGTGTGGATGTGGCCGACCGGGATCGTGAGACCGAGCACGTCGCGGAGCAGCGTCGCGCGGTAGGCGCTCTCGTTCGAGAGGTAGTCGCCGCCGCTGCCCGAGCGCGCGCACGCCGCCGCCGCCGGCGGCTGACGACCCGGCGCCGGCGGATACGGGACCGACGAGTAGAACACCTGCGTCGCGCTCTTCGTGCAGTCGGGGAACACCTCGAAGTCGTAGCCCCACACCACCTCGAACCTCCCGCCCGGCGTGCCCGCCGGCGCCGGCACCTGCGCGCTCGTGTTCGCGGCGATCATCGCGTCGACCGGGAGGCTGCTCTCGACGAACTGCGGGGGTTTGTCCTTCGCCCAAGGCCGCGGCTCGTAGCCGAGCCATCGCGCGGGCGGATCGATCGCGCAGCCCGTCGTGCTGGCAAGGAACCCGCTCGCGCACGTCGCGACGTCGTCGTTGCCCTCGAACGTGCCGTGGAAGCGGCCGTTGTACTCCTCGAGCTTGAAGCGGTAGCCGCTCCCCTGGCTCATCGTGATCGCGACGTTCGCGCGCGAGTCGACCGGCGCCTGGAAGACCGGTCCGAGCGTGTCCTCCTCCATTCCGCGCTCGAACGGGCCGTAGTTCACCGGCAGCGTGTACGTCTCGATCTGCGCGGTCTTCCCGTTCGGCAGCGTGAACGTCACGCCGTCGTACGCGAGCGCGGCCGCGCCGGAGGGGTTGCCGATCCGGATGTTCACGTCGTTCGTCGCGCCCGGCGCGCCGAGCGTGAACGGATCGAAGCCGCTCAGCACGATGCGCACGAAGTCGGGGCCGGCGGGGAGGTTCAGATCGTACTGCCCGCGCGACGCGCGCTCGAGCTCCCACTCGAGGTCGCCGCGCTGCTCGGCCGTGAGCGCGAACGACGGCTCCCACGCGCGGAGCGTCTTCGTCATCGTGAGGCGCGCCCAGTAGAGCATCCGGTCGTCGCCGGCCGGGAGCGTGCCCATCGTCCGCTTGCCCTGCACGCGATCGACCGCGGCGCGCCACAGCTTCGTGCCCTCGCCTTTGACGAGCTCCTTCGCCTTCTCGAAGCTGTTCGCCCCCGCTTTTCCGTCCTGGCAGAGGCGCGCGGAGAAGTCGCGCTCGAACACGTCGAAGCCCGTGCCGGTCAGGATCTCCGTCGCGAACGGCACGTCCTTGCCGGGGAGACGGTTCACGAGGCGGCGCTCTTCGAAGTTGAGCGCGACGTCCGGGTTCATCGTGCACGTGGCGGGCGGCCCGTCGTCGTCGTCATCGTCGCCCGGCGTGGTGGTGTCGTCGTCGTCGTCGCCGTTCGGACCGCCGTCCTTCTTGCCGCCCGGCCGCGCCGGATCGTCGTTCTCGGGATCGTCCGAGGCGGCGGTGTCGGAGCACGCGGAGATCCCGAGCACGAGACCGAGAGCGAAGACGGAGAGGAGCCGCATGAGGGAACACGAGCGTAGCAGGGAGCTATCCTGACGGCATGGACGCGCGCACGCCGGAGAGGCCCTCGAGCTCCGAGGCCGAGAGCGATACGCGTGCGAGCGAAGAGCCGTGGGTGCGCTGCGCCGACTGCAGCGCCGAGATCGCCCCCGTCGCGGCCGCCATCTCCGTCAACGGCGCACACCTCCACGAGTTCGTGAACCCGTCCGCGATCACCTTCGTCGTCCGTTGCTTCGCGCAGGCGCCGGGCGCGGTCGGCGTCGGCGAGCGCTCCACCACGTGGACGTGGTTCCCGGGATTCGCGTGGGAGATCGAGCTCTGTCGCCGATGCGCCGCGCACGTCGGCTGGTCGTTCCACGGGGTCTCGGTCTTCTACGGCCTCATCCGCGATCGCCTCGTCTGAACCTCACGGATCGCCGGTGGGCCGCTCCAAGTGCGCGAAATATCGTGGCGTGGGCCATGGCACACCAGGTGCGTAGGTGTGGGCCAGAGGAGATCACCACCATGCGCTTCCTTTCGTCCGTCGTCGCTCTCTCGCTCGTCTCCACCTTCGCCGCGGTCGGCTGCTCCGCGCCCACCTCCGAGAGCGAGAGCGCCTCCACCGACGACGCGGACCTGAGCGAGTACTCGTTCTCGTCGTGGCACGTCGCCTCGACGATGCACGTCGGCGAGACGATCGAGGACTCGCTCGCGGCGCCCGGCGCGTACACCGATCCGCTCGTCCGCGTGGTCCACCCGATCTTCATCGGCGCGACGCCGGAGCGTCCGGTGCGCCTCACGATCGACCTCGAAGGCGTGGACGCGACGAAGGTGCAAGGCGTCCTGCTCGCGCCGCTCGAGGACGGCCGCCGCGCGACGATCGCGAACGACGGACAGTCCGCGCCGAAAGAGAAGGTCGAGCTCACGACCGAGCTGACGAAGACCGGCGTCTACCTCCTCGCGGTCTCGACCCACAAGCACCTGACCGGCGGCCGCGTCCGCGTCAGCTCCCACGTCCCCTACGATCGGACGAACGCGGGCCAGACCGACGCGCTCGTGTCGCCGCAGTCGGGCGAGCTCTCGGGGCGCACCGTCACGGTGAAGCTGAACCCGTTCCTCGCCGATCAGGAGATCGAGCTCTGGGCCTCGTGGCCCGGTCCGTGGTCGTCGGCCGAGCGGCGCAAGCTCGGGAGCACGCGCTCGGTGAACCACGAAGCCTCGTTCACGATCGGCGAGGGCGTGGACGAAGGCGACGAGCTCTTCGTCGTCGTGCCGGCCAAGGCGCCAGGGACGGACATCCCGCTCGACAGCGGCACGGTCACGCGCTTCTGGACGCGCAAGGAAGGCGGCGTCCGCACCGACCTCATCGGGATCAGTGACTTCGGCAACTCGCTCACGTTCACCGGCGTCGCCGGGTTCTACGAGGGCGGCACGTCGATCATGGTCGTCTCCGCCGATCGCAAGGGCGACGACGGCAAGCCGCTCGAGATCGCGAGCACGTTCGTGCGCCGCGATCGCCCCGGCCAGCTCGGCATGGGCTACGCGATGTTCGACACGTCGCTCGGGGTCGACATCGGCGATCCGCGGACGCCGCGCACCGGCGAGATCCTCGCGGTGGGCACGGTGAGCCCGCGCCCCTCGTTCCACGCGATGACGTGCTTCCGCTTCTGCAACGACCTCTCCGGCCTCTCGTCGTGCGAGCGCGAGGAGGTCCCCTGCCCCGAAGAGGTGCAGACGATCCTCTGGTGATCAACGCGTGAGGTCCGCGAGCCACATGACGAGCGCGACCGCCGCGATCGCGCCGAGCGCGAGACCGGCGAGGACCTCGCTCGTCGTGTGACGCCGGTACGCGACGCGGCCCCAGCCGATCACGCACGCCGCGAGCGCGAACGCGACGCCGCCGGCGTGGCTCACCGGCCAGACGATGCCGGCCGCGAGCATCGCGAACGCGGCGTGGAGCGACGCCTTGAGCCGGCGGTTCACGAGCGCGCAGGCGGCGAAGAGCGCGGTCGCCACGGTC
This sequence comes from Labilithrix sp., assembly GCA_019637155.1. Taxonomy (NCBI): domain Bacteria; kingdom Pseudomonadati; phylum Myxococcota; order Polyangiales; family Labilitrichaceae; genus Labilithrix; species Labilithrix sp. The sequence continues at coordinate 45,588 of JAHBWE010000034.1, forward strand.
GCGCCGCGCAAGGCGGCGGGGCTCGCGCCGGTCGCGAGGAGGATCGCGATCGTGGCGACGAGGCTCCCGATCGCGACGCGGAAGACGCCCGATCGCTGCTCGCGCGTGGACACGTCGATGTCGGAGACCTCGCCGCGCCGATGCCGCCGCACGACGTGGAACGCGACCGCGATCATCGCGGCGGCGACGAGGCCGAGGATGAGCGCGCGCGCCTGCGCCGCCTGCGTCGACGTCGCGATCGTGACCGCGAGCGGCGTGAGGATGAACGGATGCCCGGCGATCGAGATCGCGCGGCCGACCTTCTCCCTCACTGCGTCACGAGCGCGTGCACGGCGTGCTCCGGCGTGTCGATCACCTCAGTGAGCCCGAAGTGCGCGAGCAGCGCGCGGTTAGAACGTGAGCGACCCCGTTGATCACCCGCCGAGCGTAGCCTCCTCCGCGGCGACGCGAAGCCCCTCGAAATCGAGCAGCTCGATCCGTCCGTACGACGCGCGGAGCAGCCCCTTCGCGGCGAAGTCCTTCAGGATCGCGTTCACGGTCTGGCGCGAGGTTCCGAGCATCGTCGCGAGCTGCTCCTGTCCGACCGAGAGCACGCGACGGCTCCGGTCGTCCCACTCGCCGTGCACGCGCGCGAGGCTCAGCACGCGCCGCGCGAGCTGCGTCTTGAGCGGCAGCGCGACGGTGTCCTCCACCATCGCGAAGACGAGGCGCAGCTTCGTCGCGAGGAGCATCGCGAGATCGCGCCAGCGCGGCGGGTTCGCCGCGAGCATCGCGAGGAGTGGCACCTGCGGGACGAGGATGACCGTCGTCTCGACCTGCGCGATCGCGTCGTGCGTGCGGACGTCGCCGTCGAAGACCGCGATCTCGCCGAACCAACCCGGCGGATCGATCACCGTGAGCAGCACCTCCTTGCCCGCGTCGGTGCGCCCGCAGATCCGGACGCTCCCGTCGACGACGGCGTAGAGGCCGTCCGGCTCGGCGCCGCGGAGGAAGAGCGTCTCCTCCGGGGCCAGCGTCTTCACCACCGCGAGGGCGAGGAGATCGTCCTGGACCTCGGGCGCGAGCCCGCCGAACCAGCGGCCGGAGCGCAGCAACGCCACGAAATCTCTGGCCTTCTTCGGATTCGACATGCCCCTCGGGGCATTGTCGCCGAAGTGTCGCGGGCTCGACAATCTCCGGGGCCGGCGTCGCGCATAGTGACGCTCGAGGACGCCATGAAGAGCATCACCGAGCACCTGAGCACGTACGCCACCTACCACCGCGACCGCCGCAACATCGCGACACATTTCGTCGGCATTCCCACCATCTACGTCGCCTCGGTCGCGCTCCTCTCGCGACCGGTGCTCGCGGTCGTGGGCGGCGTCGCGGTGTCGCCGGCCACGATCGTCGCCGCCGGCGTGATCGCCTTCTACCTCTCGCTCGAGCGCCGCTTCGGCGCGGTGATGTCGCTCCTCACGGTGCTCTCGCTCTGGGCCGGCGCGGGGATCGCGTCGCTCGGGACCGCGGCGTGGCTCGCGACGAGCCTCGGGCTCTTCGTCTTCGGCTGGGTCTTCCAGCTCGTGGGGCATCACTACGAAGGACGCAAGCCCGCGTTCGTCGACGATCTGATCGGTCTCCTCGTCGGCCCGCTCTTCGTCGTCGCCGAGGTCGCCTTCGCGCTCGGGCTCCGGTCGGAGCTCCGCGCAGCGATCGAAGAGGTCGCGGGGCCGACGCGCGGCGCGAGCGAGCCGAAGCGCGCTTAGGTCTTCTTCGCCTTCGCTCGGCGCGCGGCGATGCGCTCCGCCGCGCCTTCCCAGCCGGCGTCGAACGCGCGGCCGGGCGCGTCGAGATCGACGGTGACGGGCGCGTGATCGGAGGGGATCGGCTTCCCCTTCCTCGCTTCGCGATCGATCTCCGCCGCGACCGAGCGCTCCGCGAGGCGGCGCGTGACGAGCAGGTGATCGATGCGCATGCCGACGTTCTTGTAGAAGTCGCCCGCGCGATAGTCCCACCACGAATAGCGCTCGAGCTCCGGGTGGTGCTCGCGGTACGCGTCGACGAGGCCCCACGCGCGGAGGCGCTCGAAGGCCTCGCGCTCCGGCGGCGACACGTGCGTGCCGCCGTTGCAGGCGAGCGGGTTCCAGACGTCGCCGTCGGTCGGGGCGACGTTGAAGTCGCCGCCGACGACGAGGTCATCGTCCGGCGAGCGCGTCTCTTCGAGCCACCGCGACAGGCGCGCGAGCCACGCGAGCTTCGCGGCGTAGAACTTCGAGGCGACCGCGCGGCCGTTCGGGACGTAGACGCTGACGACGCGCACGCCGCCGGTCAGGCCCGCGATCATGCGCGCCTCCGCGAGCGGCTCGTCGTCGCCGGCGCTCGGCGTCTGCGCGGGACGGAGCGGCTCGCCGAAGTTGGTGCAGACCTCGGCGATCGGGAGCTTGCTCGCGATCGCGACGCCGTTCCAGCGGCCCTCGCCGTGATGCGCGAACGTGTAGCCGAGCTCCTCGAACGCCGCGGTCGGCGCGTCGGCGTCGGAGAGCTTCGTCTCCTGCATGAGGAGGACGTCCGGCGCGGCGCGCTCGAGCCACCAGCGGACCTTGTCGAGGCGCGCCTTGAGCGAGTTGACGTTCCAGGTCGCGATGCGCATCGCGACTCACGCCGTGAGGCGATCGATGATGCCGGTGCCGAACCACGGCGAGAGCACCGGCGTCGCGTCACGATCGAGGAACGCCTCGAGCGCGTCGACGAAGGTGCCGGGCCGCTCGCGATGGGGATAGTGCCCGCAACGCGCGAAGGTGGTGATCGTGACGCCGGGGATGACGCGCGCGGCTTCGGCGGCGTGCGACACGGGGATGATCGGATCGTTCGCGCCCCAGAAGACGCCGATCGGAGGGAGCTCGCGGAGCGCGTGCGCGTGCTGGTGGAAGCCGCGGCGCTGGCCGCCGAGATCGATGACGTCGCGCACGGTGCGGGCGAACGCGCGCGCGGTGCCGCGCTTGCCGTTCTGGAGCGCGAGCTTCAAGAGCTCACGCGACGAGTACACGCCGCGGATCGCGACCTGGAGCGCGACGAAGGTGCCGGTCGCCATGAAGGGCTGGCCCATGTGCTCCATCACGTACGGCGTCGCCGCGAGACGGAGCGCGAGCGAGACCTCGCGCCCGAGGCCGCCGGACGAGACGAGCGCGAGGCGGCGAACGCGATGCGCCGGGTTGAGGAGCATCCACTGCGCGACGCCGCCGCCGTACGAGTGACCGACGACGTCGGCCTCCTCGATCGCGAGCTGCTCGAGCCACTCGGTGATCGTGCGCGCGTGCCAGTCGAGGGTGTACGTCGCGTTCGGCCGGCCGGAGAGGCCGTGGCCGCAGAGGTCCGGCACGAGGACGCGCCGCGTGCGCGCGAGGGCGGGCACGACCTTCGACCACGTGAGGTGCGAGTCGCCGACGCCGTGCAAGAGCACGAGCGGGCGACCTTCGCCGGCCTCGACCCAGTGCAGATCGACGCCGTTGGCACGAGCGACGGATCCGCGACGGTGCAGCAGGCGCGTGAGCACGTCGGTTCGCATACGCGGATCGCGCCCCGGCGTAAACTCCGCCCCTCTCCTTCTTGCGAGCCTTCCGACGAGCCGGAACAGGTGATTGGTACGCGGTCGTTTCTCGCGAACGCGACGCGCGCTCTTCCTCTCACTCGTCGTCCTCGCGTGCACACACGAGGTCTCCGCGCCGGTGCGGCCGCGTGTCCTGACGCGAGGGCCGGATCTCCTCGAGGCGCAGGACTGGAAGCTCGAAGGGTTCCCCGCGCGCCCGCGGAAGTGACCGAACGCTCCGCCGGCGGGACCTCAACGGTTGGGCGCGGACTTCACGCAGAGGTCGCTCGACCGGCACGCGGCGAGCCGCTCGAGCTTGTCGAGCGGGTTGTTGCAGCTCTCGGCTCGGATCTCGGAGAGACACTCGTCGAGCTCCTTCGCGTCGATGCCGGCCGGGCACTGGGCCACGCCGAGGTCCTCGACCATGTCTTGTCGCATCTGCTGCACGCAAGCGTCGTGGGTCGCGTACCGCTTCTCGACGCCGACGTTGTTGCACGCGAGCTCGCGCGTGCAGCGGCCGTCGGCGATGCGCGACACCGCGGTGGTGTTCGCGAGCAGCGCGCCGGTCACCGTCGTCGTGCCCGGCTCGTTCACCAGCGGGTTCGACCGATCGGTGCGGTCTCGGTTGCAGGATGCAAGCGCGAGAAGCGCGAACGGAATGACGTAGACGAAGCGGGACATCGAATCACCTCCGCGTCCCCGCTCTGCAACCCTGGTGCCCGCGCAACCGCCCGAAGTCCCGACCCGAGAGCTAGCCCTTCGGTGCGGAGGCGCTCGCCACGTCGTGCGATGCCCCGCTCCGTCGTCGGCGATCGCAGCCGCCATCGACGATCGGATCACACGCGCCGCCGCGACCAGAGAACGCCGAGTGGGATCGTGACGAGATGAGCGAGGGCGCACGTCGTGAGCGAACAATTGAGCCCCTCGGAGATCGCGTTCGCGAGGATGCGCGCCTTCTCGGCGGCGCCGTCACCCGCAGAGGTCGCGGCGAGCCCGCGGAGGAACACGACCGCCCCGACGGCACCACCGATCAGGAACGCCGCGGCGATCCCGACGCCGACGCCGCGGGCGAGGACGCGGAGCTTCGTCACACGCCGAGCTTACGCCGGCTGGTGGAGCTGGATCAGGTTTCCGCAAGTATCGATGAAGGAGGCGATAACGACAGGGCCGGCCGGCGTGGGCTCCTTCGTGAAGACGACGCCGGCGCCCTTGAGGCGCGTCACCTCGGCCGCGATGTCGCTCGACTCGAACGACGTGAACGGGATGCCTTGCTCGAACATGGCTTTTTGGAATGTCTTCGCGGCGGGGTTCGCGTTCGACTCGAGCGCGAGCTCCACGTCGTCGTGTCCTTCCGGCGACACGACGGTGATCCAGCGATACTCGCCGACCGGGAGGTCGAGCTTCTTCTTGAAGCCGAGCACCTCGGTGTAGAAGCGGAGGGCCTTCTCCTGGTCGTCGACCAGCACGCTCGTGAGCTTGATCTTCATGCCGGCGGAGCGTGCCAGACGCGTGCCCGTCACGCTTCTCGGAAATTGCGAAACGCGCCCGCGCGGACGCGCCGCTGGTAGCGCGACGGCGATTCGCCGAGGTGCCGCGCGAACATCGCGCTGAAGCTCCCGACGCTCGAGAAGCCGAGCTCCATGCAGACCCGCGTGACGGACGCGCCGCCCGCGAGGAGCCGGCGCGCGCGCTCGAGCCGCGCGCCGGTCCGGTAACGATGCGGCGTGACGCCGAACGCCGCCTCGAACACCCGGATGAAGTGATACGGCGAGATGCCCGCGCGGCGCGCGACGTCCGCGATCGACGCCGCGTCGTCCTCCCCCTCGAGGACAGCCCGCGCGCGCGAGATCCGAAGTCGCGTGTCGTCGTCGAGCCGCATCGGAGCCGTAGTGTAACCCCGCCCTCGCCGCTCACGGAGCTGCCACGACGACGCGACCGCCGCGCGCCCGCCAATCGACGACGCCCAGCTCCATGCGGTGCGCCTTGAACCCTCTTTTCCGCAATAGCTCCACCGCCTCCACCGCCATGACGCAATAAGGACCACGGCAATACGCGACGATGGTGCGATTCTTCGGGAGCTCCTTGAGTCGGGACTTGAGCTCCGCGACAGGGATCGAGAGCGCGCCGGGGAGATGCCCCGCGCGGTACTCCTCCGCGGGGCGAACGTCGAGCACGGTGACCGCGCCGGCCTTGACCCGCCGGAGGAGCTCGTCGCCGTCGACCGCCTCCAGCGCCCCGCGTCGATCGAAGAAGGCGCGCGTGACGTGCTCGACCTCGGCGAGGCGCGTCTCCGCGAGGCCGCGGAGCGCGAGGAAGAAGCGGCCGACCTCGTCGCCGGCGAGGCGGTATTCGACGTAGAGCCCCTTCTTCTCCGCGTCGACGAGGCGTGCCGCGCGCAGCACCTGCAGGTGTTGCGACGCATTGGCGACGGAGATCGACGCCTGCGCGGCGAGCGCCTCGACGGTGCGAGGGCCCTGCGAGAGCACGTCGAGGAGCTCGAGCCGCTTCGGCGCCGAGATCGCCTTCCCGATACGAGCGAATTGCTCGTAGATGGCGTCTTTGAAGCGTCGCTCCGGGGTCATCACGGCGCGCGCCGAAATCGGCTGAACTGAAAGGCCTGCACCTTCCCCGCCGGCGTGACGTGCTCTTCGTGCAGGCTCTCGACGAGCCGGAGCTCGGGCCCGAGCTCGGCCGCGAGCTCCTCCGGCTCGTAGCGCTGCACGGGGAGCCCGCTGCAGCGCTCGGGTCCGCTCGCCGCGAACGTCGCGACGATCGCGTGCCCGCCGCGCGCGAGCGCACGGAGCATCGTCGCGCGGTACACCTCCCGGTCCTCGGGGCGCACCATGAAGTGGAACACCGCCCGATCGTGCCAGACGTCGAAGACCACCTCCGGCGTCCATCGCAGCACGTCGCTCACGATCCAGCGCACGCGCTCCGCGACGCGCGCCCGCGACCGCGCGAGGGCGGCCTCCGAGATGTCGACGACGGTGACGTCCCGATGCCCCACCTCGAGCAGCCCGTCGACGAGCCGCGACGCCCCGCCGCCGACGTCGACGATCTTCGCGCTTCGGCCGGCGCCGGTCCGAGCGATCAGCTCGAGCGACGTCCGAGGCCGCTCCTGAAACCACGAGACGTCGTCCTCCGCCTTCTCTCGGAAGACCTTCTCCCAGTGCTCTCGTCGCTCCTCGGGCAGCGGCATCTGTTCAAGTATTCAATGCGTCGATTGAACATGCAACCAGCAGGCATCTTCGTTCGTCGCGGGCCGCCGTGTGGTAGGAGAACGAACCATCATGGTGAAAGTGGCGCGGGTGATCTTCTTCACCAACCAGATCGAGGCGATGACGGAGTTCTACCGCGACGTCATGGGGCTCCGGCTGCTCACCGACGAGAAGGGTTGGCGGGAGCTCGACGCGGGCGCGATCAAGATCGCGCTGCACTCCGGCCCGCCCTCGCCGGGGAAGAAGGGCCCGAAGCTCGCGTTCTTCGCCAAGGACGTGGCGGCCCTTCGAGAGACGCTCAACGAGCGAGGCGCGAAGTTCGGCAAGGTCTCCGACGGCGAGATCCAACAGAGCAACGGCAAGGACCCCGACGGAAACTGGCTCCAGCTCTCGAACCGCTGAGCGACGGCGCGCCGTGCGTGCATGTCCCACAAAAAAACCTGAAAGAGTGCGTGGAGTAAGCGCACACCCAGGGGCCGATCGAGGCGGATCCAATCGAGGTTCGTCCGCCTCAGCGAACGCGACGCCGTTCGAACCACTTTTCTACTGAGAGAGAACGACGACGCGTGCGGGTTGCACGTTTCTGCCGAGGGCGCTCTTCGCCGCGCTGGTCCGAGCGGTGCAGTGAGAGCAAGCATGCGAACGACGCGGCTCACGGTCCTCCTCTCCTCCCTCCCTCTCGTCGCGATCGCTTGCGCCGCGCCCACGGTCGAGCGCGAGAGCAGGGAAGAGCGGGCGAGCTCGGTCATCAACGGGACCGTGTCGTCGGCCGCCGACGACGCCGTGGTGCTCCTTCCGATGGGCAACTCGTTCTGCACCGGCACGCTGATCGCGCCGAACCTCGTCCTGACCGCGCGCCACTGCGTCGCCGCTCCGGGCGCGGGCCAGACGGAGTGCTCGCCGTTCGGCGCCGACAAGCCGGCCGCCTCGATCGGCGTCGCGCTCGGCGCGCAGCCGTCGGCCGCGGCGACGGTCGCGAAGGGGGCGCGGCTCTTCGTCGAGCCGAACGCGACGATCTGCGGTCAGGACATCGCGCTCGTCCTCCTCGACAAGGACGTGCCGAACATCGAGCCGCGGACGGTCCGCCTCACGCCGCCCGTCGTCGGTGAGCTCACGACCGCGGTCGGCTACGGCCAGGACGAGGACCAGCAAATCACGGGGCGGAAAGTCCGGACGGGCATCGCCGTGCAGGCGGTCGGCCCCGCGCAGCGCACCGCGACGGCGTCCGGGCGGACCGTCCCGGTGAACGTCCCCGCGAACGACTTCATGACGGGCGAGTCGGTCTGTCACGGCGACAGCGGCGGCCCGCTCTTCGACGCGAAGGGCCACATCCTCGGCACCACCTCGCGCGGAACCGCGCTCGGATGCGTCGGCGCGCCCGCGCTGTTCTCCTCGAACGCCGGACACGCCGAGCTGATCAAGACCGCGCTCGCCGCGGCAGGGCATCCCCTCACGACGGCGACCGACGCGGGCGCCGACGCGAACACCGACGCAGCGCCGCCGACCACGACGGACGGCGGCGCGGACGCGGGCCCGATCGCGCCGAGCGACGAAGGGACGACGGCGCCGGCGCCGGCGCCGGACAGCGTGGGCGACTCACCCGAGAGCGAGGAGACCGCGCCGGCGGACGCCGACGAGGACCCGACCGACGTCTCCGACGAGGACGACGACGACGACACGAAGAGCTCGAAGCCGAGGAAGAAGAAGAAGTCGACGGGCAGCGCCGATCCGGGCGCGCAGGTCGTGGTGACCGGCTGCGCGACGAGCCCCGGCCCCTTCGCGCCGAGCTCGCTCGCTCCGTTCCTCCTCGCCCTCGCCGCCCTCGCCGCCCTCGCCTCGCGCCGCCGGCGCGCCGGCGGATGGTGACCGTCGACCCAGGCGAGTGCTCCGGAGCGCGTCGCGCTCGTCGACAGGTCAGGCTCACGCCGTCGGCACGGTTCCGCCGTCGATGACGAGCTCCGTCCCCGTGACGGAGCCGGCGCGCGGAGAGGCGACGAAGGCGATGAGGTCGGCGACCTCGCGCGGCTTGGCGGGGCGACCGAGCGGGATGCCGCCGAGCGCCTTCATGATGATCCGCTTGCCGCCCTCGTAGTCCGTGCCGGCGCCGGCGGCGAGGCGCTCGGCGAGCGCGACGGCGGCCTCGGTCTCGACCCAGCCTGGGGACACGCGCACGACGCGCACGCCCTTCGGGCCGACCTCCTTCGAGAGCGACTTGCTGTAGGTCGACAGCGCCGCCTTCGCCGCCGCGTACGCCGTCGTCGACTCGGGCAACGGCATCACGTGCTGGATCGACGTGACGTGCACGATGACGCCCGAGCCCTGCGCGAGCATCGACGGCAAGAGCGCCCGATCGAGCCGCACCGCGGGCATGAGGTTGAGGTCCAGCTCCTTCTTCCACTCGTCGTCGTCGAGCGCAGCGAAGCCGCCCGGCGGCGCGCTCGAGCCACCGAGGACGTTGACGAGCACGTCGACGCCGCCGAGCTGCGTGAGCGCCTCGCGCGCCACGAGCGCGCAGCCCTCGAAGGTCGTGATGTCGGCGGCGACGTAGTGGACGCCGTCGCCGGAGCCGCCGGGCACCGAGCGCGCAGCGGCGACCACGCGCGCCCCCGCGTCGCGAAGCGCGGTCACGACCGCCGCCCCCACCCCCTTGGTTCCTCCCGTCACGAGGGCGCGGCGGTCCTTCAGCTCGAGGTCGAAGCTCACGGTGCGATTTCCAGCCGAGCGATGAGCGCGCCTTGCAACGTGAACCGAAAGAGGAGCTCGATCGGGCTGCCCGGAAAGGTGCCGCTCACCTTCGCTCGGACCGTGGTGTGGGCGCCGTCCTCGTCCTCGATCGCGAGGACCTGGGTGGTGATCCCGAACTTGGCGACCGCGGCGGCGTTCCATGCCGCGATCGCCGCGCGCCCGCGATGCTCCTGGCGCTCGTCGACGACGACGGCGTCCTCCGTGAAGCACCGCGCCACGGCCTGCGGATCGGTCGCCTCGTGGGCGAAGTAGCTCGCGATGGGTGTTTGCATCGACCCATCTCTAAGGAGTACGGTTTCCATGCGCAAGAACGCACGATAAAGTGGGGTACCTACCTTTGGGTAAGCATGACCATCACACGCCGACGACGGCGGCCAGCGGCGTCGAGGAGGCCATCCAGATGCTCGAGGGGCGCTGGAAGCTGGTGATCCTGTTCCACCTGTTCGGGGGCAAGAAGCTCCGCTTCTCGGACCTCGAGCGCGCCATCCCCGCCATCTCGCAGAAGATGCTCATCCAGCAGCTTCGGCAGCTCGAGCAGGACGGCATCGTCGCCCGCATCGTGCACGCGCAGGTGCCGCCCAAGGTCGAGTACCACCTGACCGACTGGGGTCAGTCCTTGTGCCCAGCGCTCGACGAGCTCCTCACATGGGCCGAGAAGCGCCCCACGCGAAAGCGCCCGCGACGACCGACCGCCGAGTCATGAGGCTCACGGCACGGACCCCGCTCCGTCGCTCGGTGTAGCCTGCAAATGGGTCGTACGATGCCATCGCTCCGCGGAATCGGGCTTGCTGTAGCGGCGGGGTCGCTCCTCTTCGCCTGCATGAAGAGCACGCTGCCCGCACCAACGACGGCACCGGTCACGACACCTACGCCCGTGACGAGCGTGAGCGCGGACGCGGGGAGCGACGCCAGCCTCCTCACGCGCATCTCGCGCTCGCATGGATGCACCGATCCCGCGTCGACTGTCGCGCGCGCGACGATCCCGGCGTCCACGTGCGTCATTCGCGGGAGCCGCGCCTTCGTGTACGGCATCGTCATTCCCTTCGACGACGGGACCTTCATGGAAGTAGGGCTCTACGGCGGCGCCGCCGAGCTCGACGCACCCACGACGCACGGCGCGCGCACGCGCGTGAAGATCACCGATCCGCTCGAAGTGGAGGGGATCGTGCCGTACGACCGTTTTCATATCGCGCTCATGCATACGAAAGGCGGTCAGGTTCATCCCACGTTGAAGCTCGCCCCCCAGGCCGCCATCTCCGGCGTCGCCGACGGCGATCACTTCCGCGCGCGGGCGCTCTTCGACGGCCACTTCGCGGTGGGCCCAATCGACCTATCTTGCGATGCGATAGGGCTGGGGGACGACAACGAGCTCGATCCTCAGGACCTCAAGGCCAGCAAGAACAAGCTCGTTCCGCCGAAGGGACGGACCTACAACGCGACCTGGCCCAATACGACGCCCCTCCTCAAAGCAAGTATCGCCGCCACCGACGGCCTTCGCCTGATGGACTCCTACTCCGATGATGGCGGACTCCCATATTTCAGCTCGGCCGTCTTCGAAGTCCTCGAGGAGCGACAAGGTCACCGAAAGCTGCGCGCTCGCACCACCGGCGGCACCGAGCTCACGGCGTGGGTCAAGAACGACGAGATGGAGCCCACGAACGGCGGACGCGGCGAAGGCATCGGTCTCTGCGGCTGTGGACGCGGTCCCCACCCGTGGCGCAGCAAGCTCATGACGCTCACGAGCGGCGCCTCGATTCACTCGAAGCCAAACGGCCCAGCGTGGGCCAAGGCGCCAACGCCCGTGAAGCTCTACATCGAACCAGAACCTCAGGACGACTGGCGAAAGGTAACGACACTCGATCGCCTCTCCGAAGGCGGCGCCCCCTGCCCCACCGAACGCCTCGAGCACGCATGGGTTCGCGCGGCGGACCTGCAGTGATGCCCCGAGCGGTTGCTCCTCACGTTCGTCGCGTGCCCGTCGATGCCACAACGGCGTCGAGGCGGATGCCGTAGGCGTTCACCAGCCCTTCTCTGATGAGCTCCTCTCGGAGCCGTCCAGCGAAGCGCCTCCACCGATGGAGATGCTCGAGGCCGTTTGCCCTCTCTCTTGCATCGTCGAGGTGAAATCTGACGATCTCGCAACCGACCGAGAACTGATCGGCACCGTCGGCAAAGCGGACGAAGAAGTCGGGACTCTCGGACTTCACGACCTCCTTCGGTTCGAGGCTCAGCCTATCGAGGAAGCCATCGAGTAGACGTCGTTCCTCGTCGTCCTTGTTTGCTCGGATGCGTTCGAGCATCCACGAGGCTGGTTTGTCGACGCACCTGAGGGGTCCGTCCGGAGGAGCACCGCTTCGTTCTCGAACGCTCCAACACCGTTGGGTTTGTTCGGCGGAGGAGGAGAGATTCGAACTCCCGGTGGGTTGCCCCACGGCGGTTTTCAAAACCGCTGCCTTAGACCACTCGGCCACTCCTCCGGTGGGGGTGAGCATACCCGATCCCTTCGTCGGGGAAGTGACGGGCCGAAGAAAGCTGACAGGTTTCGTCACCGGCACGCGTTATAGGCGGGGGGATGGGCGAGCCGCTCAAGGTGTTCTTCAATCGTGACCTCGTGCGGCGGCTGGCGGGGGAGATCGGGCGTGTTCATCCGGGATTCGAAGAGCGCGCGTTCGTGGAGCGGGCGGCGAAGGGGCTCGAGGAGCTCGAGCTGCTCGAGCGCGGGAAGCACATCGCCGGCGCGCTCGCGGAGCACTTGCCGGGCGCGTATCCGAAGGCGATTGGCGTCCTCCTTCGCTCGCTCGGACCGCGGCACGCGAGCGACGAGCTCGCCGGCGCCGGCATGGCGCCCTTCTTCTACCTGCCGCACACGATCTTCGTCGCCGAGCACGGGCTCGGCCACTTCGACCTCTCGCTCGAGGCGCAGCGCGAGCTCACCAAGCGCTTCACGGCCGAATGGTCCATCCGCCCCTACCTCGCCAAGGATCCCGAGCGCACCTTCGCGTTCCTCGAGCGGTGGGCGCGCGATCGCGACCCTCACGTGCGCCGCCTCGTCTCGGAAGGAACACGCATCCGCCTCCCCTGGGCGATGCGCGTCGCCTGGCTCGACGCGAACCCCACGCGCATCCTCTCGCTCCTCGAGCGGCTGAAGGACGACCCCGCGTCCGTCGTTCGCCGCAGCGTGGCGAACAACCTGAACGACCTCGGGAAGGTTCATCCGAAGCTCGTCTTCGATACGTGCGCCTCGTGGCTCGACGGCGCGTCGGCGGAGCGGCGGGCGCTCGTCGAGCACGCGCTCCGGAGCGCCGTGAAACGCGGCGAGACGCGCGCGCTCGAGCTCCTCGGCTACGGCAAGAAGCCGGCCGTCGCGATCGCGGAGGTGTCCTTCGAGCCTCGTCGCGTCCGGATCGGTGGCACCGTCGCCGTCGGCTTCGTGCTGCGCAGCACGTCGGGGCGGCGGCAGGACCTCCTCGTCGACCTCGCCGTCCACTTCGTGAAGGCGCGCGGCCACGCGTCGGCGAAGGTCTTCAAGCTGAAACGCGTCACGCTCCCTCCGCGCGGCGAGGTCGTGCTGCAGCGGCGCATCTCGCTCGCCGTCCACACGACGCGCAAGCCGAACCCGGGGCGGCACGCCGTCGACGTCCTCGTGAACGGCGTCCCCACCCGCGCCGGCACGTTCGACGTCCTCGCGCAGCTCCGCTCCCGAACACACGGGTAGAGTGGGCGCATGCGCTTGCTCCGTCCCGTCCTCGCCACGTTCGCATCGTTCGTTGCCTGCTCCGCGCCCGGAAGCGCGCCGCCGCCAGCGAGCACGACGCCGGCGAACGCGCCGCCTGCGAGCGCGACGCCGGCGAGCGACGTGGCGAACGCCGACGCCGCGACGAACGCAGACCCTTGCCGCGAGGGTGGCGACCTCGACGCTTGCGTCAAGGACGCGCTCGCGCGGCGGAAGGGCGGCGAGGGAGAGAAGAACACGGCGATCAACACCGAGCTGCTCGCGATCCTCGAGAAAGCGTGCGCGAAGGATCACGCGGCCGCGTGCGAAGGCGTCGCCGAGCTCTTCCAGGACTGGCAATACCACGCCGTGCGCGACGACCCGAAGGCGGGCGTGCTCGCCTGGGACAAGGCTTGTCGCCTCGGGAACAAGCACGCTTGTTATCGCCTCGGCTTCTACTACGTCGAGTGGCTCACGCATGGCTACGCCGTCGATGCGAACGGCAACGTCCGCGAGTACCGCCGCGCGGAGGACCACCGGCGCGGCGTCGCGCTCCTCCGCGACGCGTGCGCCGCCGGCATCGAGCGGGCGTGCGAGCACGCGAAGAACCCGCTCCCGCCGTAGGGGCGTCAGCGATAGTGCTTCATGCGCGGCCACGCCTCGGTGAGCGATACGCGCGGCGCGCGGCAGACGTAGAGCGGCAGGTCGCGCTCGTCGGCACGCGCGAGCTCGTGATCGGCGCGCGTGGCTTCTTCCAGCGTGGGGCAGAGCTCGCGCAGCGCGTCGGTGGGATGGCCGACCCAGACGACGACGGAGGCGCGCGCGCGCGGCGGGCCCCAGAGCCACCAGCCGTTGTCGCCCGAGCCGACCGGTAGGCCTGCGTCGAAATGCTCGAGCGCGCTCGCTTCGCCGTAGTTCGAGGCGAGCAGGACGGCGTCGCGACGCTCCTCGTCGCTCAGCGCCGCGACGACGCCGCGCGCGGTCGCGGCGAGCTCCGGCCAGCCGTGCATGTCCGCGTAGAGCTGGGGCAGGCTCGCGGGGCGCATCTTCTCGCCGGTCCGCTGCTCGCCGAGGACGCCGAGCGCACGCGCGTAGCGCTGGAACGCGGGGACCGGCAGCACCGGGATCGCCGCCGGCACGAGGACGAGCGCCGTCGCCGCGGCGAGCACGCCGTACGCGACGGCGAGCCGGCGTCGCGACGTGGAGCCGGCGCCGAGCGAGCGCTCGAGCGCGACGCCGCCGGCGGCGAAGAGCCACGGCCACGCGGGGCCGAGGTAATAGACCTTCGCCTGCGTCGCGAAGACGAGCACGACGAGGAGGACGAGGGCGACGCCGATCGGACGGAACACGCGGCTCCGGAACAGCGAGACGAGGCCGGCGATCCAGAGCGGCGCGGACAAGGGATGGAACAGCTGGAGAAGCTGGGCGGCGAGACCGGCGGCGCCGTACGGCTCGTTCTTGCCCGAGAGCGCAGCCCGCGCGAACTCGCGCGTCGGGAAGTCGTGCTGCACCTGCCACGCGACGTGCGGCGCGACGAGGACGATCGCGACGGCGGCCGCGATCCACGGCTCTCGGCGCGTGAGGAGGCGACGCGACGGCGAGAGCGCGACGCCGATCGCCAGCGCGACGGCCGGCCACGACGCCGAGTGTTTGCCGAGGACGCCGAGACCGACGAGCGGGCCGAGCCAGACGAGACCGCGCGCGTCGTCGTCACGCAGCGCTCGCGCGACGACGAGCGCGATGCCGCCCCAGAAGAGCGGCTCGAACGCGTTCATCGTGTACACGTGCCCGACGACGAGATCGTACGGCGCCAGCGCGGTCGCGAGCGCGGCGACGAGCTCGGCGACGCGGCGCCCGCCGAACGTACGCGCGAGCTCGGCCGCGAGCACGATGGTGCCGGCCGCGGCGAGGGCCGCGAACAGGCGCAGCCCGACGAGCGAGCCGCCGCCGAGCGCCATGCCGGCGCGCGCGACGAGCGCGACGAGCGGCGGGTGATCGACGTACCCGAGCGCGAGCCGGCGCCCGCACGCGACGTAGTACAGCTCGTCGCGGAACCAGCCGTAGCGCGTCGCGAAGGCGAGGTGCAGCGCCACGATCGCGAGCGCGACGACGACGACATGACGCCGCTCACGCAGCGCTCTCGCGAGTGCGAGTGCGAGTGCGAGTGCGAGTGCAGTCACCGTCAGCGATAGGCGCCGCCGCGCGCGAGGAGTGGTCGAAGCAGCTCGAGCCAGCGGTCGCGGTGCTGGGCGAGCGTGCCACCGCGACTTCGGAGGCTCGAGCCGTGCACGGCGGCGCCGCGCAGCTCGCGGTCGGAGGCTTCGTCTTCGTCCACCACGGCGAAGAGGAGACACGTCACTCGTCCGAGGTCCGTTGACGCCGTCGAATGGTGGTGCGCCATCGCAACCACGATCATCACCACGAGCGAAATGCGTCTCGAGCTCGACATCGACCGATCGTTCCGGGAGCGTACATCGCTGGGGCATGCGGGCTCTTCCCATCGCGGGGAACGACCTGCAATTGCTGGGTGGGTCCATCAGACAGGGTGCCGCGTTCGTGAATCGGCTTGCGATCTCGCGTTGGTAGGGGGTGCGGCGATGGATGCATCTATCTCGACCGTGGGTGGCTCGGGGTTCGCTGAGGTCGGCGCGCCGCTCTTGGCCAATCCCACGCGGAGGCTCTCGGATGCCATCGACGACTCGACAGAGGTCGCGACCGTACTTGCTCGGTTGCGCGCTCGCTGCTGTGGCTCTCGCCACGATCCATTGTGGTACCGGTGATGACGTTGCTCGACCCCCGACGATCGGGATCGTGAAACAGAAGGTCGTCGTCCCCGAGAACGCCCCACCTTCCCTGAAGACGGTGCCCGTGCCGCAGCCGTCGAACCTCGGGGACTTCGTCGCCAACGAGGCCGCCGCGATACGGCTCGGCAAGGCGCTCTTCTGGGAGATGCAGGTCGGCAGCGACGGCGTCACCGCCTGCGCGACGTGCCACTTCCACGCCGGCGCCGACGTCCGCACGAAGAACCAGCTCAGCCCCGGCCTGCTCAAGGCCCACACCGACGGGAGCTCGAACCCCGAGATCACGTTCCAGACGCCCGCGCCGAACCACCGCTTCGTCGTGAGCGACTTCCCGTTCCACAAGCTGTCGGACCCCGACAATCGCAACTCCACCGTGCTGTTCGACACCAACGACGTCGCCGCGTCGCAGGGCGTCTTCAGCCAGAAATTCCAAGCCCTCATCCCCGGTCTCCCGATCGACCTCGTCGTCACCACCCCCGACGCGGACGGGTTCCGCGTCGGGAACGTCAACGTGCGCCGCGTCGAGCCGCGCAATACGCCGACCGTCATCAATGCCGTGTTCAATCACCGGCAGTTCTGGGACGGGCGCGCGCAGCCCGAGTTCAACGGCGTGAACATCTGGGGAGCACGCGACCCGAACGCCTTCGTCTACAAGCGCGCTTCGAACGGCAACCTCGTCAAGACCACGGTGAGCCTGCCCAACTCGAGCCTCGCGTCGCAGGCGGTCGGGCCGCCGCTCAGCTCCTTCGAAATGACCGCCGACGGGCAGACCTTCCAGGAGATCGGCGACAACTTCGTCGGCTCGATCCTCGATAAGGCACTATCGCCGGCGCTCGGCCTCAAGCTGCTCCGCGCCACTGGCAAGAAGCTCGTCGGCGGCGGGCTGCGGCCGCTCGACAAACAGCGCGTCCATCCCAACGACAGCGTGCTCGGCGGCCTCAGCCGCTGGCCGAACAAGGGACTATCGACGGACTACGAGGCCATGATCAAAGCGGCCTTCAAGCCGGAATGGTGGAATGGCAATCAGTACGTCCGCATCGAGTCGAACGGGTCGCGGACGATCAAGAACCCCGGTCTCGGCGGGATCCTCGGCGTGCTGTTCGGCGCGAACGACTACACGCAAATGGAGTACAATTTCTCGCTCTTCTTCGGAATCGCGATTCAGCTCTACGAGGCCACCCTCGTCGCCGACGATTCGCCGTTCGACAAGTTCCGCGACGGCGACGAGAACGCGCTCACGGAGCAGGAGAAAGAAGGAGTCGTGCTCTTCTCCGACACCGTCCGCGTCCGCTGCATCAACTGCCACGGCGGCGCCGAGATGACGGACGCCTCCGTCGCGAAGGCGACGAGCCTCCCGCTCCGGCGCCGCGAGGGGAACATCCTCGATCGCGGCTTCAACAACATCGGCGTCCGCCCCACCTTCGAGGACCTCGGCCTCGGGAACACGGACTCCGTCACCGGCAAGCCGCTCGCCAATTCTCGCCTCGCGGTGCTGGGGGAGCTCGACGATCCCACGCTCGTGCCGCCGATCGGACCGGACGACGTCATCGGCGTCGACGGATCGTTCAAGGCGCCGGGCCTCCGCAACGTCGCCCTCACCGGCCCGTACTTCCACAACGGCGGGCAGGTCTCGCTGCGGCAGGTCATCGAGTTCTACAGCCGCGGCGGCGACTTCCAGCCCATCACCGGACGCGAAGGGCCCATCTCGCCGCTCAACACGCCGAACCTCACCGAGAGCGAGAAGGAGGCGCTCGTCGCGTTCATGCGCGCGCTCACCGACGATCGCGTGAAATACGAGCGCGCGCCGTTCGATCACCCCGAGCTCTTCGTCCCCGACGGACACCCGGGGAACGAGTCCTCCGTCACCAACCGCGGCGACGGCAACGCGACCGATTCGTTCCTCACGATCCCCGCCGTCGGCGCGAGCGGCAACGGCGCTGCGCTCACGTCGTTCCTCGGTCAATAACGGCGCTGCGGACGGACGCCTCTACCGCTCGGCGACGGACTGCGCTCTCCTCGGCGCATGACCGACGGTATCCGGGTAGAGACCTTCGTGCGCGCTTCGGCGCAAGCCGCCTTCGACTGCTTCGTCGTGCCCCAGCGGCTGACGGCGTTCTGGCTCTCCTCCGCCAGCGCGCCGCTCGCCGCCGGGGCGCGCGTGCGCTGGGAGTTCCTCGTGCCGGGCGCGACGGACGAGGTGGAGGTCACCACGTTCGAGCCCGCGCGCCGGCTCGCGGTGCGCAGCAGCGACGGGAGCACGATCGTGTGGACGTTCGACCCGCGCAACGTCGCCGGCGTCGGCGGCACGGTCGTGACGGTGGAGCAGACGAACATGCCCGGCGCGGAGAAGGAACGTCTCGAGACGGCGGAGGGCTTCGCCTACGTGCTCGCCGACATGAAGACGCTCCTCGAGCAGGGAAAAGCCGCAGGGATCGTACGCGACAAGGCCGCACTCCTCAGCGCGAAGTGACCGCGGACGGCCCGCGGCGCGAGATGCGTTGCTGGGTCGGTGCATCGAAGCCCCGAGGACCGGAACATGAGCACGACCAATGTGACGACCGCGACCCTTCCCCTCCACGACGGCGGGACGATCCCCGTCGTGGGGCTCGGCGTCTGGCAAGCCGCGCGCGGGGCGACGACGCGCGAGGCGGTCGCGACCGCGCTGCGGCTCGGCTATCGCCACGTCGACACCGCCCGCATCTACGGCAACGAGGAGGACGTCGGCGAAGGGATCCGCGCGAGCGGGATCGCGCGGGGCGAGGTCTTCGTCACGACCAAGCTCTGGAACGACGACCACGGCTACGACGCCGCGCTGCGCGCCTTCGACGCGAGCTTGAAGCGGCTGCGCCTCGAGTACGTCGACCTCTACTTGATCCACTGGCCGGTGAGCGGGAAGCGCGCGGACTCGTGGCGCGCGCTCGAGAAGCTCAAGGCCGACGGGCTCGCGCGGCACATCGGCGTGTCGAACTACCTCGTCCCGCACATGAAGGAGCTCTTCGGCACCGCGAAGGAGCTCCCGACCGTGAACCAGATCGAGCTCCACCCGTTCCTCCAGCACCGCGAGACGCGCGCGCTCTGCGACGAGCATCGCATCGTCGTGGAGGCGTACAGCCCGCTCACGCGCGGACGGCGGCTCGGCGATCCCACCCTCGTCGCGATCGCGAAGGAGGTCTCCCGCACGCCGGCGCAGGTGATCCTGCGCTGGGCGGTGCAACATCGCCTCGTCGTGCTGCCGAAGTCGACGCACGAGGCGCGCATCGCCGAGAACGCCGGCATCTTCGACTTCGAGCTCCCCGACAGCGCGATGCGCCGCCTCGACTCGCTCGACGAAGGCCACGCGACGGGGTGGGATCCGCGCGACCAGAAATGAGCGCGCCCGACCCATCGCTCCTCGAGCCCGGCGTCTACGTCGACTCCGACCACCCCGACGTCGTCGCGTTCGCGCGCGCGGCGGTCGGCGACGCGGCGTCGGACGCGGAGAAGACGGCGCGGCTCTTCCGCGCGGTGCGGGAGCGCATTCGCTACGACCCGTACACGCTGTCGTTCGACCCGCGCGACATGATGGCGAGCAACGTCCTGAAGAAGGAGCGTGCTTATTGCATCCCGAAGGCGGTGCTCTTCGCGGCGGCGGCGCGGGCGAGCGGCTTGCCCGCGCGGCTCGGGTTCGCGGACGTGAAGAACCACCTGTCGTCGCCGAAGCTGATCGCGACGCTCGGCTCCGACCTCTTCGCGTACCACGGCTTCGTCGAGGTGTGGGTCGACGGCGCGCCGTACAAGCTGACGCCCGCCTTCAACTCCGCGCTGTGCGAGCGGTTCGGCGTCGCGACGCTCGACTTCGATCCGAGCGCTCCCTCCGACGCGCTGTTCCAGCCGTACGATCGCGCGGGCAACCGGTACATGGAGTACGTCGCCGACCGCGGGCTCCATCACGACCTGCCGTTCTCCGAGATCCTCGGCACGTTCGCGAAGCTGTACCCCGGCTTCCGCGCGATCGCCGATGACGCGTTCCACGGCTGACTCGTATGCTGATGCGATGTACCGACGCGCGAGGCCCGGCTCGGCGGGCTCTCCGCGAACGTCCGCGACGCGCTGACGAAGCACGCCCGCCGCGAACCAGCTCGTGCTCGGGAGCGACGCGCGGGTCTGGGTCACGCACAGCGAGAACGCTCCCGCGGGCGGCTTCTTCGGGAGGTCACGGCGGCGCGAGCCACCAGATGTCGCGCGGGCCGCGCTTCACGACGAGGCCGCGCGCGTCCGCGAACGCGTCGACCGCCGCGCGGAGGCCGTCGTATTTCGGCGCGTAGTCGTGGCCGGCGAGGACGCCGCCGGCCTTCAAGCACGCGCTCCACGCGGCGAGGTCGGCGGCGACGCTCGCGCCGTCGTGGCTGCCGTCGAGGAAGACGCGATCGACCGACGACGGCCCGAGGTCGCGCGCGGCGTCGAGGGACGGCTTCGCGAGGACCTCGACCTCGATCCCGAGCGCGCGCATGTTCGCGCGGAACGTCTGCTCGACGTCCTCGACCGAGAGCGCCGCCTCGTAGCGCGGCGCGAGGACGTCGTTCGAGCCGCGCCAGTGATCGACGCACACGAGGCGCGTCCCGTTCGCGTTGCAGACCTTGCCGATGAACGACGTGCTCCGCCCCTTCCACGAGCCGACCTCGACGAAGACGCCACCACGGAGCGCGCGCGCGAACCGCGCGTACCAGCGTCCTTCGTCCTCCGAGAACCAGCCCTCGATCCCGCGCATCCGTCACCGCGGACGCGGCGGCACGGCGGTCGGGAGGGCGGTCGGGAGGCCGGGGATCGCGGGCAGGCCGCCCATCGCGACGCGCGTGTAGTCGGCCGGTGGGACGAACGACGTGTCGGGGAGCGGCTTCTTCTCGATCTTCTGCGCCTCCATCCGCATCTCCTCCGCGCCCTTCGCGTCGAAGGCGATGACGCGGAGCGGGAAGCGATTGGCCTCGCTCGCGACGGCGGTGAACGCCACCTCCGGGCCTGCCATGCCGACGTCGCTCATGTCGATCCACGAGAGGCCCTCCGCCATGCAGAGCTCGGAGCGCTTGCCGTCGCTCGTGACGTTCCAGACCTCGCAGGAGTAACCCGCGATCGTCTCTTTTCTGCCGGTCTTCTCGACCTTCGGTGGCGAGCTCGGCGCGGGCGACACCGTCTTGGGCATACCGGGCAAGCCCTTCATGCTCTTCGCTTTGTCGAGGTCGAGCTCCATCGCCATCTTCGGCTGATGCATCAGGACCCAGCCCTTCTTCGTCGGCAGGTCGAGGATGAGCGAGCCGGCCGACGCGCTCTGGGGCGTCGTCATGTCGATGCGGTACTTGGGCTTCTTGATCCCGACGACCATGTTCGACGGCCCCGCGCCCGGCTTCGTCGCCGAGGTCATCTTCATCGTGACCTCGCCCTGGAAGTCGGGCGCGAAGAGCTCGCCGACGATCGACGGCGGCGCGACGACGCCCCCCTCCGCCGAGCCGCCGGCGACCGCCTTGAGCTTGTCGCACCCGGCGACGGAGAGGACGAGGAGGAAGAGAGGAGCGTGCGTCTTCAAGCGAGGAAGACCCTCACGCGTTCGCGGCCAATCGTCAAGCGACCTTGGGGAGATCCACGATGAACTCGGCGCCCGGACGAGCGCTCGCGACCTCGATCGTGCCGTGGTGGGCGTGGACGATCTCCTTCACGATGTAGAGACCCAGCCCAAGACCGGGCGTGCCTCCTCCCGCATGCGAGGCTCTCTCGTAGCGCTCGAAGATTTTGTCCTTGTGGGCAGGATCGATCCCCGTCCCGGAGTCGCGCACCGAGAACCGAACGCGCTCGGCGAGATCGTTCATCGTCACGGTGATGGTGCTGCGCGGAGCGTACTTGATCGCGTTGTCGACCAGGTTCGTGACGACCTGACCGATCCTGAAGGGATCCCACGTCCCCATCACCGCGTCGGTCAGGCAGAGGTGGAGGCGGCATTGCGCGCGATCGAGCTGCGGACGGAGGCCCTCGCAGTTGTCCGCGATCAGCCTCGCGAGGTCGACGTGTTCGCGCTTCAGCACGATCTTGCCCGGCTGGAAACGCGAGGCGTCCAGCATGGTCTCGACGTAGCGGACGAGCCGGTTCAACTGGGCTCGGCTGACCGTCAGCATCCTCCGAACCTGCTCCTCGGTCAGCATGTCACCGGAGTCCAGCTGCTTCTGGAAGACGTGGTTCTGGAGCTGAAGCGTGTTCAGAGGGTTCCGGAGCTCGTGCGACGCGAGGGACAAGAACTCGTCCCTCAGATCCAGCGCGTGGGACAGGTCCTCGTTCAGCCTTCGCTGCTGCTCGATTCGTTCGAGCTCTTCGGCCTCGATCAGCTTCCGCTCGATGGCGATGCCCGCGATGAGCGTCGCGAGCTGCAGCTGATAGAGCTTGTCCGCCGCGGGGTCGTTGGCCTCCTTGTGGTACATCGCGAACGCGCCGAGCACCGTCCCTGTCGAGGAGATGATCGGCTGGGAGCGGCAGGACCGGAGCCCGTTGTCGATGGCCCACGCTCTCCAGGGCTCCTGCCAGCGTGAGTCGGTGGCGATGTGCTCGGAGACCACGCGCTCGCCCAGGTGGGAGGCCATGCAGCAAGGGCCGACGTACGGCGGGAGAATGCTGACTCCGGACGACTCGAGGGAGAAATTCTTGGTGTCGCACGCCTTGACCCCGACCTTGAAGGTCTGCGTCTCCTGATCGACGATCAGGATGGAGCACGAGAGCTCGTCGTATTGACCCTCGAGGAAAGAGACCAGCTCGTGCAGGACGTTGAACAGAGACGCCCGCTTCGACATGAGCTCCAGGATCCTGCGGTGTCCCTCGAGCAGCGCGTCCGCGCGCATCAAAGATTCGATAATTTGTCTATATTCAGGGAATGCGGGTTGAACGTATTGAGCCATGGAGATAGGTCACCCCAGTCGATGAAAGTTCGGACTGCCGCACGTCCGGGAGCAAGCTCCACGCCACACGTCGCCATCCGTGCCGCGGAGCTGGGTGGGGCGTCGCCGACCTCGTCGAACGGTGAGCGCTGCTTGCGCACGTGTCGCGTTCTGCCCCAGCGATCCTCGACGCCGAGTACGGGGCGCCCATCCGTCCTCAGACGTCGATGAGGACCTTCAGCGTCCCGCGCCGTCCCGCGTGCGCGAGCGCTTCGTCCGCGCGGGCGAGGGGGTAGCGCGCCTCGACGAGCGGCAGCGGATCGACGGCGCCGCGGGCGAGCGCGTCGACCGCGCGCTTCATGTCGCCGCAGCGCGAGCCGACGACGCGCACCTCGTGGATGACGACCGGCGCGAGATCGACCGTGAGCTTCGCCGCGACTGTCGTCTTCAAGACGACGGTGCCGCGCGGCGCGACGAGCTCGAGCGCGCGCGCGAGGCCCGCTTCGCTGCCGGTCGCCTCGACGACGAGATCGGCCCCGGCGAGCGACGGCGGGACGTCGGCCTCGAGGAACGTCTCCGCGCCGGTCGCGAGCGCGAGCTTCTTCGCGTGGCGCCCCACGATCGCCGTCTTCACACCCGCGCCCGCGAGCGCGCGCGCGATGAGCAGACCGAGCTTGCCGTCGCCGAGGACGATCGCGCGGTGCGGGGCGCGGCCCTCGAGATCGTCGAGGACGTGGAGCGCGGCGGCGAGCGGCTCGGCGAAGACGGCCGCGTCGTCCGAGACGTCGGGCGGGACCTCGACGAGACACGACACCGGGATCGCGAGCTTCTCCGCGAACGCGCCGGCGCGCCCGACGATGCCGAGCACGGTGCGCGCCCTGCAGTGATGGCCGCCGCGCGCGACGCACTCGGCGCACGTCCCGCAGCCCGCGTTGATGTCCGCGACGACGCGCTTGCCGATCCACGTCGCGTCGGCGCACGCCTCCACCACGCCGACCATCTCGTGCCCCGGCACGCCAGTGAAGCCCATGTAGCCGCGCGCGAGCTGGAGATCGGTGTCGCAGACGCCCGCGCGCACGACGCGGACGACGGCCTCGCTCGAGCCCGGCGCGAGCACGGGCGCGGGGTGATCGCGGACGATGCGCGGATCGGGATCGAGCACGAGAGCGAGCATGCACCACGTTCTACGGCGGATCGTCGCTCACGTCTCCGTTGACGGCGGCGGCTTACGCCGAGACGCTGGGGCATGGCCGGCGAGGAAGAGACCGACGCGCTCGCGCCCGTCGATACCGTGCAGGCGGCGGGCGTCGTCGCGCTCGGGCTCGCCGCGTGCTCGTTCGTCACCACGTTCTTCTGCGGGTACGTCGTCCGCGAGCAGCTCTCGCGCGCGCCGGTGCCGATCCGAACGCACGTCGACGCGATGACGGTGGTGAGCGCGGTCCTCTTCGCGCTCCTCTTCCTCGTCTGCATCCGCGCCTACCTCCGCGCGCGAAGGAGTGCCGCGCGCGGGACGCTCACGCGGACGGCGCGCCTCGTCCCGTTCATCATCCTCACGGCCGGTCTCGCGGGCGCATACTACGGCGCGAGCGCGGCCGGCCGTCGGGTCCAGGAGGACGAGGAGTCGGCGCAGGAAGCGTGCGCCTCCGCCGGCGCGTCGAGCGCGGCGCTCGATCGGTGCCTCGTCCTCGCGATCCGGTGCGGTCGCGTCCGGCGCTCGCCGACCTCGGAGGAGACGACGGAGTCGTGCTTGCGCGCCGCGCTCGCCGCCGAGCGGTGACGTCGACGTCGTACGTCTCAGGGGAAGTCCACCACCGCGACGGGGAGGTGGCTCCGCGTCGTCGTTCCGTCGCCGAGCTCGCCGGAGACGTTGTTGCCCCAGCACATCGCCTGCCCGCCGTCGCGGACGGCGCAGCTCCGGAACCCGCCGCCCCCGACGAACCTCGCGTCCTTCATCGAGGCGACGGGATCGAGCACCGGCGAGCCGGCGTCGCGTCCGGAGCCGAGCTGTCCGTACGCGCCTTCGCCCCAGCAGCCGATCTCACCCGTCGCGCGCACCGCGCACGCGTGCTGGAGGCCGGTGCTGATCTGGGTCGCGTCCACGAGCGACGCGACGAGGATCGGCGACGGGTTCGGCGTCGTGCTCGTGACGCCGTTGCCGAGCTGACCGGCGTCGTTCGTGCCCCAGCAGAGCACGCGGCCGCTGCGCTGGCGCGCGCAGGTGAAGCTCGCCGCGGTCGCGATCTCCACCGCCTCCGTCGCGCCGCCGACCTTCTGCGGGACCAGGCTCGCCGTCGTCGTCCCGTTGCCGAGCTGCCCGCGCGAGTTCTCGCCCCAGCAGTACACGTCGCCCGGGTCCACGATCGCGCAGGCGTGGAGGCTCCCGATCGCGATCGCGGTGACGCCGCTCAGGTCCTTCACCTTCACCGGCGAGGGCGAGCTCGTCTTCGTGCCGTCGCCGAGCTGGCCGTAGTCGTTGCCGCCCCAGCACGACGCGGTCTTGTCCGTCAGGACCACGCACGTCGCGGTGGTCCCGCCCGCGACCGCGACGACGCCGCCGACGTTCGGCACGTCGAACGGCGTCGACGACGCGCGGTAGCTCGGGATGCCGAGCTGCCCGCTGTAGTTGAAGCCCCAGCACGTGAGCCGGCCGTCGCGGCGCACGACGCAGGTGTGGTTCGCGCCCGCCGCGATCGAGACCGCGTCGTCGATGCCGGGGACGACCTTCGGTCGCGGCGAGTCCGGCGGATTGGTCCCCGCGTCGAGGTCGGCGCCGTCGCCGAGCTGACCGAGACGCGCGGCGCCCCAGCAACGCACCGTCCCGTCCGGCATGAGCGCGCAGGTGTGGTTCGACCCGAGCGCGAGGAGCGGGACCGGGGGCGCGGTCGGGCCCGCGTCCTCGAGCGGCGTGCCGTCGTCGTCGTCATCGTCGTCCTCGCCCCCGCTGCTCGACCCGCCGTCGTCGCGCGCCGACCGATCCGCGCGCAGCCGCACGTCCTCGACGCCGACGATGGCGTTGCACGCCACCACGACGCATGCGCCGAGCACGATCATCGCCACGAGCCTCCCGTCGAGACGCATCGATCCCCATCGAAGCACGTCGGGGCCGCGCGTGCGATCCTTCGGTGCCGGAGACGGCGTATCATCGCTCGTCGACATGCTCGTGTTCGTCGTGGGGACGGGGACCGACGTCGGGAAGACACACGTGACCGCGACGCTCGTCGCCGCCGCCGCGCCCGCGCGCGCGTGGAAGCCGGTCGTGACGGGGCCGAGCGACGACGCCGCGCGGATCGGCGCGATCGAGCCGCCGCTCTACGCGTTCGCGCCGCCGGTCTCGCCCCACCTCGCCGCGCGCGAGGCCGGGGTCACGATCGCGGCCGCCGCGATCGCGACGCGCGCGCGCGCGATCGCGGAGCGGGCGTCGACCCCGCTCTTCGTCGAGAGCGCGGGCGGGCTCTTCAGCCCGATCTCCGATCGCGAGACCAACCACGACGTCGCGCTCGCGCTCTCCGCGACGATGCTCCTCGTCGCGCCCGATCGCCTCGGCGTCCTCCACGACGTCGGCGCGGTGGTCCGCGCGTCGAAGGTGCCGCTCCCCGTCGTCGCGCTCTCCGCCCCCGCCGCGCCCGACGCCTCGACCGGCACCAACGCCGAGGAGATCGTCCGCCTCGGCCTCGCGAAGCACGTCGTCGAGGTGCCGCGCGCCACCCCCGACGCAGCGCCGAGCCTCCACGCGGCGGCGGCGCTCTTGCGCGTCCTCGCGTGAGCACGGGCGATCCGCTGCTCGATGCGATCGTCGCCGATCCCGACGACGACGCGCCGCGGCTCGTGTGGGCCGATCGCGAGGGCGGCGAGCGTGGCGAGCTCGTGATCCTTCAATGCCGCCTCGCGCGGCGCGACCTCGCGCCCGACGAGCGACGTCGCCTCGTCGCGCGCGAGCGCATGTTGCTCACGATGAACCGCGTGCGCTGGAGCCGGCCGCACGGGCTCGGCGAGCACGTCGTCCCCGACTTCGCCCGCGGCTTCGTCGAGCGCGCGAGCGTCCGCGCCGACGTGTTGATGAACGACGCGGCCGGCCTCCGCGCGCGCATGCCGCTGCTGCGCACGATCGAGCTCCTCCCCGTCGCGCTCGACGGCGCACCGAACGAGGAGGCCGCCCGCGCCGGTGCTGCGCGCCGGCTCGCGGCCGCATTCGGCTCGTTCGCGCCCGGCGCCCTCCGCGAGATCGCCGGCGTCGCGAGCTGGGAGCACGGCTGGGGCGACGACTTCGCGGCGATGATCGCGGACGTCCCGACGCTGCGGGGGCTCCGCGCGGTGGAGGTCGGGCATCGAGCCACCGCGGCGGCGGTGACGAGCCTCGCGCAGCTCCCGTCGCTCGAGCGCGTCGCGCTGCCGGGGCATCGGCTCGGGCGCGACGTCATGTCCTCGCTCCTCCAGCGCCTCCCCACCGTGCATCGCGTCGCGATCGGCTTCGGACAGCCGCGCCTCCACGACGAGACCCTCGCCTCGTTCCTCGCGCAGCCCGGGGCGCGACGGCTGAGCGAGCTCGTGATCGACGATCCGCTCGACGAGCCCGACGTCGCCGCGGTCTTCGCCGCGCCTTCACTCGTGAACCTGCGGCGCCTCGCGTTGCGCTGCGTCGGTCCGATCACCGGCGTCGACCTCGCGCTCGAAGCGCTCGAAGAGCTGGTGCTCGACGCCGACGTCGACGACGCCGCGTTCGCGCACGTCGCGCGCGCGACGTTCGCGCCGCACCTCCGGCGACTCTCGCTCCCACGCGCGCGGCTCACCGCTGCGTCCGCGCCGCTGTGGCGCTCGTTTCCGCGGCTCGAAACGCCGCCGGAGGACGTGCACGGCTAACGGCGGCGACGGGATCGTCAGCGCGGCACGAGCTCGAGGAGCTCGCCGGCGGACTCGTCGGTGACGAAGATCGTCCCCGTCGGGCCGACGCGCACGTCGCGAACGCGGCCCGCGCGTTCGACGAGGAGGCGCTCCTCACCGATGATGCGCTCTCCCTCCAGCGTGAGGCGTACGAGGTGCCGCTGCGCGAGGGACCCGATGAACAGACTCCCGCGCCACGCGGGGAACGCCTCTGCGTCGTAGAAGGCGGCGCCCGCCGGAGCGATGACGGGGTCCCAGTAGTAGAGGGGCTGTTCGATCCCGGCCCTCGACGTGACGCCTTCGCCGACCGGCGAGCCGTTGTAGTTGATGCCGTACGTGACGGTCGGCCAGCCGTAGTCCTTGCCGGCGCGGATGACGTTCACCTCGTCTCCGCCGCGAGGGCCGTGCTCCACCGTCCAGAGCTCGCCGGTCCACGGGTTCAGCGCCGCGGCCTGCGGGTTGCGAAGGCCCGCCGCGAAGACCTCCGGGAGCGCGCCCGCGCGACCGACGAGCGGGTTGTCCTCCGGGATCGCTCCGTCGGGGCGGACGCGGATCACCTTCCCGTACGAGCTCGCGAGGTCGCGCGCGTTGCCGGAGCCGTCACCGACGGCACGCTCGCCCGTCGCGACGAAGAGGGAGCCGTCGCGCGCGAAGACGAGCCGCGCGCCGAAGTGTTGCGAGCTGTTCCGCGTCTCGGGCATGCGCCAGATCACCTGCACGTCGGCGAGGCTTCCTCCGGCGAGCCGCGCGCGCGCGACCGCGGTGCCGCTGCCGCCGGTGCGAGGCTCCGAATACGTGAAGTAGACGAGCGACGTCTGCGCGAAGGCGGGATCGACGACGACGTCGAGGAGGCCGCCCTGCCCGTTCGCGGCGACCGCCGGCACGCCGGCGAGCGGCGAGGAGACTTCGCCACTTGCGGAGACGATACGCATCTGTCCCGCACGTGAGGTGACGAGCTTCGCGCCGTCCGGCAAGAAGGCGACGGCCCACGGGACACCGAGCCCGCTCGCGACGACGCGCACGTCGAAGGCGACGTTCGTCGCGTGGCCGGGCGCGCGCGTCTGTCCCGGGAACGCGGGCGTCTGCGACGGCGCGTTCGGCGGGTTGGTCTCGACCGGCGCTCCGCTCGGCCGCACCACGTCCGCGCCGGAGTCGACGACGCCGGCAGGATCACCCGAGGACGAGCTCGCGACCGTCCCGCTCGAGCTCGTCGAGGACGCGACGCTACCGCCGTCAGGCTGCGATGGCGCGTTGTCCGCCGACGTGCACGCCGACACGAGCACGAGAGACAGAAGAACCTCGCGACACATCAGTCGCCCTCGCCGGCGTCGACGACGGCGGGTGGATTCTGGACCGGCGGCATCCCGTAGACGTCACCGGTGCCACCGCAGTCCGCGCACGCCAGCGTCGTGCCCGCCGCGGTCGCGGCCGTTCCGAGCGCAAGCAACGCCGCGCGCGACAGGTGCCCGCCGCTCTTTCGCGCCGGCGGCGTCGCGCTCCACCCGTTCGGAAGCGCGCT
>JAHBWE010000035.1 GCA_019637155.1 Labilithrix sp.
CATGCGCTCGCGCGCATGCCCCCGCGCGAGCTTGTTCCCGCCGCGCCCGCCCGCGGCCCCCATGCGCTCGCGCGCATGCTCCCGCGCGAGCTCGTCCCCGCCGCGCCTGCGCGTATGCTTCCGCGCCGGCGTCCCCGCCCGCGGCGCTCGCGCGCCCCAAGCACCACGTATGCTCACGCGCCGGCGTCCCGCCGCGCCCGCCCGCGCCCCAAAGCGCCGGCGCGTATGCTCGCGCGCCGGCGTTCCCGCGTGGTTCTTCGCGGCGCCTGCGCGCCGGAACCATGCGCGCGCGACTTCGCCGCGAAGGAGCGAGACGGGGCGTCAGAGCGCGCGGCGGAGGGTCAGGCGCGAGCTTGTTCCCGCCGCGCCCGCCCGTGCCCCAAGCGCCGGCGCGTATGCTCCCGCGCGAGCTTGTTCCCGCCGCGCGCCCGCCCGTGCCCCAAGCGCCGGCGCGTATGCTCCCGCGGCGGCGCTTTCGCCGCTCGCGCGTGTCCCAGCCGCGTACGCTCCCGCGCGGGGCGCGCGGTTCTTCGCGGCGCCTGCGCGCCGGAACCAAGCACGCGCGCGACTTCGCCGCGAAGGAGCGAGACGGGGCGTCAGAGCGCGAGCTTGTTCCCGCCGCGCCCGCCCGCGCCCCAAAGCGCCGGCGCGCATGCTCCCGCGCGAGCTTGTTCCCGCCGCGCCCGCCCGCGCCCCAAGCGCCGGCGCGCATGCTCCCGCGCGAGCTTGTTCCCGCCGCGCCCGCCCGCGCCCCAAAGCGCCGGCGCGTATGCTCGCGCGCCGGCGTTCTCGCCGCCCGCGCGTGTCCCAAGGCGCCGCGTATGCTCGCGCGCCCGCGTGGTTCTTCGCCGCGCTCGCGCGCGGCCCAAGCGCGCCGCGCGTGGCCCAAGCGCGCCAGCGCGCCCAGCGCCGCGAAGGAGTCAGAGCGCGCGGCGGAGGGTCAGGGTGCCCTCTGGGGCGGTGGGGTCGACTGTGGCGCCGCGGCGGTCGGCGGCGCCGGTGCGGAGCATGCCGTCCTCGTATTGCAGCACGTAGGGCGCGCGTGCGCGGATGCGGGATGCCTCTGCGTCGCGGCCCCGCTCCGCCTCGCCGACGACGAAGACCGTGACCGCGTGTGTCTTCGTCGACGCGGTCGCCGGCGTCGTGCGTGGGCGGCAGAGGCGCGCGACCTCGGCGCTGCGGTCGGCGACGGCGCAACGATCGACCACGGCGCGATCGTCCCCCACCGGCGCCGCGCCGAGCGCGCGCGCTGCGCCCGCGCGCACGAGCTCGTGTGGATCGTCCGCGAGGAGCTTCCGCTCCGCGCGGCCGTCGCCGCAGCGCCGCTTCAGCGCGGCGAGGCCCGAGAGCGCGTTCGCGCGCACCGCGGCGCGGCCGTCGGCGAGACCGTTGCAGAGTGCACGTGTCGCTTCGTCGGCGCCGGCGCGGCGGCCGACGCGGCCGATCGCGGCCGCGGCGTTGGCGGCGGTGTCGGCGTCGCCGGCGCGGAGCAGCGTGTCGAGGAAGCCGATCGTGCTCGCGTCTCCGATCGCGCCGAGCGCCCAGGCCGCGTTCGCGCGGACGCCGGGATCGGGATCGGACGCGAGCGCGCGCGCGGTCGCGATCGCGCCCGGGTGCGCGGCCAGCATCGTCGCGATCGCGCGGCGATCGTCGACGTCGGTCGTCTTCGCCGCCGTCGCGAGCGCGCCGGCCATGCTCGGCAGGCGCGCGCGGCCCGCGGCCTCGATCACCGCGTCGCGCTCCGGCCCCGCCGCGACCCCCAGCTCCCGGAGGACACGGCGCGCCGCGTTCTCCTCCGGCACACGCTCGAGCACGCCGCCGAGCGCGGTGAAGAGCGCGTAGCGATCGAGCTCCTCTCCGCCGTCGAGCTTCGCGAGGAGGAGCTTCCGCGCCTTCGCGCCGCCGCTCGCCGCGATCGCGACCGCGGCGTGGAGGCGGACCGCGGGCTCGGTGTCGGCGAGGAGCGGCACGAGCGCGTCGTCGGCCTGCTCCTGCACGCTCGCGGCGCCGCCGAGCGCGCCGAGCGCGTCGATCGCGGCGAGCCGCAGCGTCTCGTCCTTCGCGCTCACGAGGCCGACGAGCTCGGTCGCGGCGCGCGGCGCGCCCGTGCGGCCGAGCAACGTCGCGACCGCGGCGCGCTCGCGCGGCGACGTGCGCGGGTTGTTGAGCGTCGCCGCGAGCGGCTCGACCGCGCGCCCGTCCGGTTTCGCCGGATCGAGCAGCGCCGTCGCCGCCTTCAGCGCCTCTTCGCGCGCCTGCGGGCTCGGATCGGAGACGTACTCGAGCACGACCGGCACCTCGGCCGCGGACCCGCACCCCGTGAGCGCGCGGAGCGCGGCCGCCGGCGGCAAGGTGCCCTTGCGGAGCGCGGCGACGATCGCGGGCGCGCTCGCCGTCGAGCGGAGCTCGCCGAGGACCCAGGCCGCCGACGTCGCCACCGCGGGCGTGATCGGACGATCGAGGAGCGCGGTGAGCTCCACCGCCGCGGGCTGCCCCGCCGACACGAGCGCGTCGCGCACCGGCGTGCGCTCGAGCCCCGCCGTCGCGTCCTCCTGCGTGCCGAGCGCCTGGATCAGCGCCTTCACCGCGTTCGGCGTGCCGATGCGGCCGAGCGCGACGAGCGCGGACTGCCGGACGCCGAGGTTGCGATCGAGCGCGAGCGGCGCGATCGCGAGCGCCGCCTCCGGCGCCCGGAGGCGGCCGAGCGCCGCGAGCGCCTCGATCCGCACCTCCGCGACGTTGTCGCGCAGCGCGAGCAAGAGCGCCTGCGTCGCGCGCCCGTCGCCGAGATCGCCGAGCGCGCGCACCACCGCCTGCCGCACGTCCGGCACCGAGTCCTGCACCTTGCCGACGAGCGGCACCACCGCGCGCGCGTCGCCGAGCCGCGCGAGCGCGCGCGCGACCTGCACCCGCACGTTCGGCGTCGGATCGTCGAGCTTGGCCGCGAGCGGCGCGATCGCCTCCGCCGATCCCGACGAGCCGAGCGCGTCGGCGCAGGCGAAGCGCACCTGCTGATCGGAGTCGCCGAGCGCGCGCGCGACCGGCTGCACCGCGCGCGGGTTCGGCATCGCGTGCGCGACCTCGCACGCCGCGACGCGGAGGCGCGTCTCGCGCTCGCCGAGCCACGTGATCGCGATGTCGGTCGCGCCCTGGACGCGGAGGCGGATCGCCGACTGCGCCGCGGCGAGGCGCACGTCGACGTCGCCGTCGTTCATTGCCTTCAGCACGAGCGGCGTCGCGCGCGCGCCGCCGAGGCTCGCGAGATCGCGCGCCGCGATCCGGCGCGTCGCGGGATCCGGCGACGAGAGCCCGCGCTCGACCCGCTCCGGAACGTCGGGCCAGACGAGCGCCTCCGCCGAGGCCGGCGCGAGCGACAGCGCGAAGAGGAGACCGAGGCAGAGCCGCGAGCGCACGGCGTCAGCTTATCACGCGTGACCCTCAGGCGTCGCCGAGGCCGGTGCTGGAGAGCGGGGGCGGCGGGCGCGAGCGGGTCTCGTCGGGATCGACCTCCTTCATCGCGAAGAACGTCTCGAAGACCGACTGGCCGACGTAGTTCAGGCGCTGCTGGAGGTTGTCGATGTACTCGTGGAGGCCGCGCCCGAGGATCTCGCGCGTGTCGGCGTACGAGAGCTCCGAGTTGAGGCGGCCGAGCTCGCGCTCCGCGCCGTTCGTCCAGGTGCCCATCTGCGCGCCGGTGATCGCGTGGAGCGAGCGCTCCGCCTTGCTCAGGCAATAGAAGACGGAGCGCGGGAACTTGCGATCGAGGAGGAGGTACTCGACGACCTTGTTCGGCGTGATGGTGTGGAACTTCTTCCGGAACATCTCGAACGCCGACGCCGAGCGGAGGAGCGCGCTCCAGTGGAGCGCGTCGAGCGTCGTCCCCACGTCGGACGGCTGCGGCAGGAGCAGGAAGTACTTCACGTCGAGGATGCGCGACGTCTTGTCCGCGCGCTCGAGCAGCCGCCCGAGGCGCCCGAAGTGCCACGCCTCGGTGTGGCTCATCGTGAGGTAGGTCGTGCCGACGAACTGATGCGACGCCTGCTTCACCTCGGTGAAGAAGTCGTGCGGCGTGTCGAGCGCCGCCTTCGTGCGCGCCGCCTCCGTGACCATGAGGTAGGCGTGATTGACCTGCTCCCACATCTCCGAGGAGATGATCTCGCGCACCGAGCGCGCGTTCTCGCGCGCGAGCTGGAGGCAGGAGACGATCGAGTTCGGGCTCTCGCGATCGAACGTCAGGAAGTCGAGGACGTTGTCGCGCGTCGCGTGACCCTCGCCGTACTTCTTCCGAAAGAGCTCGTTGTCCCCCGTCGTCGCGACGAGCGGCTCCCACTGCTCCCCCGCCTCCGGGAAATCGAGCGCGAGGTGGAGGTTCACGTCGACGAAGCGCGCGACGTTCTCCGCCCGCTCGACGTAGCGGTTCATCCAGTAGATCGCGTCCGCGACACGGCTCAGCATCTCAAGACCCCTGCGACTGCGATTGGCCGTTCGTCGCGACCGGCCCCGGCGGCGGCGAGAGCGAGTCGCCCTCGGCGAGCACCCACGTGTCCTTGCTCCCGCCGCCCTGCGACGAGTTCACGACGCACGAGCCCTTGCGGAGCGCGACGCGGGTGAGGCCGCCCGGGAGGACGAAGATGTCGTCGCCGTAGAGCACGTACGGACGGAGGTCGACGTGACGGCCTTCGATCGCGTCGTCGACGATGGTCGGCACGCGCGAGAGGCCGAGCATCGGCTGCGCGATGTAGTTGCGCGGGTTCTTCTGCACCTTCAGCTTGAAGTCTTCCTGCTCCGCCTTCGAGGCCTGCGGGCCGACGAGCATGCCGTAGCCGCCGGACTCGTTCGCCGCCTTCACGACGAGGTCGCCGATGTTCGCGACGACGTGCGCGAGGTCCTTCGGGTCTTCGCACATGTACGTCGGCACGTTCGGCAGGATCGCCTTTTCGCCGAGGTAGTACTCGATCATCTTCGGCACGTAGGCGTAGACGACCTTGTCGTCGGCGACGCCGTTGCCCGGCGCGTTCGCGAGCGCGACCTTGCCCGCGCGGTACACGTCGACGAGACCCGGCACCCCGAGGAGCGAGTCCGGGCGGAACGCCTTCGGATCGAGGAAGACGTCGTCGATGCGGCGGTAGATGACGTCGACGCGCTGGAACCCGCGCGTCGTGCGCATGTAGACGCGGTCGTCGCGCACCACGAGGTCGCGGCCCTCCACGAGCTCGACGCCCATCTGCTGCGCGAGGAAGGAGTGCTCGAAGTAGGCCGAGTTGTAGACTCCCGGCGTGAGGACGACGACGGTGGGCGAGCCGTTCGCGCCGACGTGCTGCAGCGTCTCGAGGAGCTTGGTCGGGTAGAGGTCGACCGGGCGGACGCGGAGCTGATCGAAG
Organism: Labilithrix sp.; assembly: GCA_019637155.1. Taxonomy (NCBI): domain Bacteria; kingdom Pseudomonadati; phylum Myxococcota; order Polyangiales; family Labilitrichaceae; genus Labilithrix; species Labilithrix sp. Next base: position 5,382 of record JAHBWE010000035.1, read on the forward strand.
ATCTGCGGGAACGTGCGCTTCATCACCTGCCGGTTCTCGAGCACGTACGAGACGCCGGACGGGCAGCGCAGGTTGTCCTCCAGCACGTAGAACTGCCCGTCGCGATCGCGGACGAGATCGGTGCCGACGACGTGACAGAAGATGTCCTTCGGCGGGCGGATGCCGTTGCAGGCCGGGAGGTAGCTCGAGGCGGAGAGGACGAGCGACTCGGGGACGATCCCGTCCTTGATGATCTTCCGCGCGCCGTAGATGTCGCCGATGAAGAGGTTCAGCGCGCGCACGCGCTGCTTGAGGCCGCGCTCGATCGTGCGCCAGTCGCTCGCGCCGATGACGCGCGGGATGATGTCGAACGGGAAGATCTTCTCCGTTCCGGCAGCATCGCCATAAACGTTGAAAGTGATCCCGCGCATGAGGAGCGCCCGCTCTGCGGCGATCTGGCGCTGGCGGAGCTCGACGGGGTCGAGGGCGCCGAGGCGCTGGGCGAGGAGGCTCGCGGAGGGGCGGGGAGTCTTCGGATCTTCGAACATCTCATCGAAGAATCCGCCGGTGTCGTACGCGTCGAAATGCACGTGATCGGAGCCTAAAGGAGCGAGGGTTTCGGCGACGTTTCAGCCGCCAAGCGTCCTACCAGGTCGGCGCGTGTCCTGAAATACTCACCGGCTCGGGCCGACTATCTTCATTGAGATTGTTGTCGAGAGTAGCTCCTCGATACAATTGCCGGTTGGAGAGAGGAACGTGGCCCAACTCGGCAAGTACCAGCTCGTCGCGGAGATCGCGCGCGGAGGCATGGGCATCGTGTACCTCGCGGTCGCCCGCGGGCCCGCGCGCTTCAACAAGCTCCTCGTCGTGAAGCAGCTCAAGCCGGAGCTCGTCGAGGACACGACCTTCCTCGAGATGTTCCTCGAGGAGGCGCGGCTCGCGGCGCGGCTCAGCCACCCCAACATCGTCCAGACCTACGAGATCGGCAACGACGACAACCGTCACTACATGGTCATGGACTACCTCGAGGGCGTCACCCTCGCGCGGGTCCTCAAGAAGAAGAAGGAGTCGTTCACGCTCGCGATGCACCTGCGCATCCTCTGTGAGGCGCTGCAGGGGCTGCACCACGCGCACACGCTGACCGACTTCGACAACACGCCGCTCGGGATCGTCCATCGCGACGCGACCCCGCAGAACCTCTTCGTGACGTTCGACGGGCAGGTGAAGGTCGTCGACTTCGGCATCGCGAAGGCGCTCGACTCGAGCCTCGAGACCAAGACCGGCGTGCTCAAGGGCAAGCCTTCGTACATGGCGCCCGAGCAGATCGCGGGCGACGTCGATCCGCGCTCGGACGTGTTCACGGCCGGCGTGATGATCTGGGAGGCGGTCGCCGGCCGCCGGATGTGGGCGCGGCAGAGCGACGTCGAGATCCTCACCCACATCATCAAGGGTGAGGTCCCGTCGCTCGCGACGGAGGTGCCGGACGCGCCCGCCGAGCTCGTCCGCATCGTCGAGAAGGCGCTCAAGAAGTCGCGCGACGAGCGCTACGAGAGCGCGGCCTCGCTCCAGGAGGACCTCGAGAAGTACCTCACCGCCAGCGGCATGAACGTCTCGCTCCGCGAGATCGGGAAGGTCGTCGCCGAGATCTTCGCGGGCGAGCGCGAGCAGATCCGGGGGACGATCGAGAAGCACCTCGCCTCCATCGCGGCGGGCAAGGAGGCGGAGCAGACGCGCCTCCCCAGCATTCGCCCGCCGGTGTCCGGCGAAGGCAACACTCCCGCGGGCCAGCACACGAGCGAGCCGTCGATCCCGAGCTCGCCGACGGGCGGCAAGACGCCGGCCGGTACGGAGCTGCCGTCGACGCCGGTCGCGGCGAGCGCGGCGCCGGCCGCGCCGGGAGGGCGAATGCGGACCTTCGTCGTGGCCGCGATCGTCGCCGTCGTCGCGATCGGCGGGACCGCGGTCGCGATGCGCTCGAAGGACCCCGGCCCGGTCGCGTCGCCGACCCCGCCGCCTCCCGCGCCGACGGAGGCGCCGGTCGTCGAGCGGAAGACCGCGCCGCAGCCGGCGGGGCCGACGACGCACGAGGTCGCGGTGAAGGCGCTCCCGAAGACGTCGGTCCTCTCGATCGACGGCGTCGAGGTCTCGAACCCGGTGACGCGACGCTGCGAGCACGGGCGCTCGTTCACCGTTCACGTCTCCGCCGGCGGGCACGTGAGCCAGGACCGCACGCTCTCGTGCGACAAGGATCAATCGGTCGAAATCGCGCTGACGTCCGCGCCGATCGGCTATGTACCGCCGAAGCCGAAGCCGGCGACGCCCTCCGCGCCCGTCGCCTCCGTCCCGGCCGCTCCGGAGCCGAAGGCGACCGACGTAGGTCCGCAAGGCGGCGCCAAGCCCAATCGACCCATCGACACCGCGAGCCCATACAAATGAACCGAACTGGACGGAGCGAAGCAAAGTGAACCTTCGTGTCGGGGCGGCCCTCGTGCTGGCCCTCTCTCTCGCGACGAGCGCCGCCGGCGCTCAGTCGGCAGCCGCTCCTACCGAAGAAGCGCAGAAGGAAGCGAACACCCACTTCCAGCGCGCGGTCACGCTCTACTCGGAGGCCGACTACCGCGGCGCGCTCGTGGAGTTCAAGCGCGCGTACGAGATCGCGCCGCACGTGCAGGTCCTCTACAACATCGGTCAGGCCTACTACCAGAACCAGAGCTACGCCGAGGCGCTCACGACGTTCGAGCGCTTCCTCGCGGAGGGCGGGCAGGGCCACAAAGAGGAGGTCGAGCGCGCGATCGTCGTGCTCAAGACGCGCGTCGGGAAGATCGACGTGTCGACGCCGACGCCCGGCTGGGACCTCACGCTCGACGACGAGCCGGTCGGCAAGACGCCGCTCGCGAAGCCGCTCGCGGTGAGCATCGGCAGGCGCAAGCTCGTCGCGACGAAGGCAGGGGAGGCTCCGCAGACGAAGTTCGTCGAGGTCTCGGCCGGCGAGACGAAGGCGGTGACGTTCGACGCAGGCCACGTCGCTCCGCCGCCCCCGCCGCCTCGCGCGAGCGCGCCGGAGCAGGAGGGGCCCGTCGTCCCGCACAAGCGGAGCCCGCTCTACACGGTGGGCTGGGTCACCGCCGGCGCGCTCGCGGCGGGCGCGGTCGTGACGGGCATCCTCGCCGTGTCGAGCGCGGACGACCTCGACCAGGCGCGCAACACGTTCCCCGGCAACGCGCGGGACATCGACTCGAAGGCGTCCACGACGACCGCGCTCTCGGTCACGACCGACGCCCTCGCCGCCTCGGCGATCATCGTCGGCGGCGTCACGCTCTACTTCACGCTCACGCGTCCGAAGAGCCCCAAGGCCGCCGGCACGACGGTCCGGGTCGGCGGTGGGCCCGGCAGCCTCATCCTCGGTGGTACGTTCTGATGCTCGTTCGGCGACTCCGTCTCGGCCTTGCCTTCCTCTTCTTCGGCACCGCGGCGTGCACCCTCATCCTCGATCGGAGCAGCGAGCAGTGCTCGAACAGCGGTGACTGCGCGACCTTCGGCCCGCGCGCGATGTGCGTGTCGAACGTGTGCGTCGCGCCGCCGGAGACCGACTCGGGCATCGATCGAGACGTGCCCGACACGAGCGAGCCGGAGGTCCCCGACGCGGGCGACGAGGACGCGGACGCGGACGCGGGCGAGACGTTCGGTCACCCCGGCTGCTTCCGCGGCACGCCGACGACGAACGAGGAGCTCCTCAACGCGTGCACGCGCGCGGCCTGCGTGCCGTTCGACAACTGCGCGCGGCTCGGCCTCTGCGACGGCGGGCTCCTCGGCGCGATCCCGCCGACCGGCACGCCGCCGCCCGCCGCCGTCACCCCCGACAGCGGGGCGACCCAGCTCTGCACCGATCTCGCGGCCGCGGCCGGCCTCCAGATCGTCTACGTGACGGGCTCCTCGAACTTCCCGCCCTTCCTCGCCATCTTCACGCCGGTGCTCGCGAAGTCCGGCTTCACCGTCGTCTGGCAGACGTCGAACTCGTGCGCCGGCGTCGACTCGCAGTTCAACACCTACGCGCCGGCGGCGCTCCAGACCACGAACAAGCAGAAGATGTTCGAGCGTCCGGGCCGCACGACGCTCTTCTACAACGCGAACGGCACCACCACGCCGTGCCTCATCGCGGACGAGGTCGTCCCGGATATCGGCGAATCCGATATTTACGCTCAAACGTGCACGGCGAACATCGGCTACGACGCGATCGCGGCGGGCGGGAGCAACGTCGGCGAGTACCTCGGCCCGACGCTCCCGATGTACTTCATCACGCCGAAGCGTTCGACGCAGACGGTGTTCAGCGCGGAGGCGGGGCAGGCGGTCTTCGGCCGCGGCGGCACGCCGGGCGCCGAGGCGGGTGTGGCCGAGCCGATGCCCTACGACGACCCGGCCCAGTTCTTCATCCGCGCCTCGAGCACGGCGACGAACCAGATCATCTCGCGAGGGATCCTCGTCGAGCCGACGCAGTGGTGGGGCGTCGACAAGAACACCGCCCAGACGATGGCGGCGCAGATGCTCCAGGTCCCGCAGAACCTGGCCGAGAAGACGATCGGGATCATCTCCGCCGACTTCGCCGACAGCGAGCGCGACAACATCAAGACGCTCGCCTTCCAGGCGCGGGGGCAGTCCTGCGGCTTCTGGCCGGACTCCACCGAGCGCACGTTCGACAAGCAGAACGTGCGCGACGGGCACTATCCGATGTGGGGGCCGCTCCACTTCTTCGCCAAGGTCCCGACCAACGCCGCCGCCGGCGCGTTCGTCTCCAAGTTCTCGGTGCCGCGCCTCGACGAGGAGCTCGTCGTCGGCATGGCGAACGGCCACGTCATCCCCGCCTGCGCGATGAAGGTCGCGCGCGACACCGAGATGGGACCGATCCGCGCGGCCGGCATCGCCGACCGGCCCTACAGCTGCGACTGCTTCTTCGACAAGACCGCGAACGGCGTCGTCGACGAGGCGGTCTGCAAGACGTGCACGACCGCGCTCGACTGCAAGGACCCCGCGCGGCCCGCGTGCAACTACGGGTACTGCGAAGAGCGCTGACCCGTCGTCACGAGAGGCCGCTGCGGCGGCGCGTGAACCAGTGGACGCCGAGGAGCGCGGCGGCGGCGAGCGTCCACGTCCACGGCGGCGCGAGCGGCACGACGTGGCGCTCCGCGCTGATGACGGCGGGCTTCGGGAGCGGGAGCGCGAGGTCCTCGTCCGCCCAGCGGAACGTGCCGCCGGAGGCGTTCGCGATCGCGCGGAGGCGATCGCCGTCGGGGCGCGAGTCGGCCCACTCGTCGCCGCCGGTCTCGCACGCGAAGTCGCGGCGGGTGGTCGGACCGGGGCCGAGCTTGAGGCGCGCGGTGTAGCCGCCGGCGGGGAGGGGCGGCAGCGTCGCGTCGATCGTCGCGCCGCTCGTGCTCTTCGGGACCTCGACCTTCGTCGTCGCGACGTCCTGCTGATCGAGGCGGCGGATCTCGATCGTCATCGGCTTGTCCTTCGCGCTGTCCGGCGCGCGCACGCGGAGCTTCGCCGGCTCGCCCGCGACGCAGGGCGAGGCGAGATCGAGCTGCCCCGGCTCGAACCGCGGGTCGCGCATGAGCCAGCCGAGCAAGCCGTCCCACATCGCGCCGTAGCCGCGGCCCGACGTGCGCGCCCCGAGCTGGGAGAACTCGAGCTGCCACGCGCCGTCGATGCCGAGCGCGATCGAGCGCCCGTCGCCCTGGTCGCCGATCGCGAGGATCGGCATCGGTTGTCCCGATTTTGTCGTTCGTCCCGGATGCGACCACAGCACGAGGCCGCCGGGCCGCACGTCGCCGAGGATGTTCGCGCCCGGCATCATCGGGAGCTCGTCGTCCACGACGTCGCGGAGCGGCGCGAGGAGGGGCGCGGTCTTGCCGTCCTCCGTCCACGCCGGCGTGACGTTCGCGACGTCGGCCGCGGTCGCGCCGCGATCGCTGTCGAGCGAGACGGGGAGCACCTCCGCGAGCGGCGTGCCGGCGTAGCCGCCCGCGACGAACGAGTTCTGCCCGCCGACCATGATGAGGCCGCCGCCCGTCTTCACGTAGCGCGCGAGCTGGGGGAGGTGCTTCTCGAGGCCGTACGGCTGCGCGTCGAAGTCCTGGAGCACGACCGCGTCGAAGGACGGGAGGTGCTCGGTGAAGAGCTCGTCGACGGGGAAGGGGATGAGGGAGAGGTCCTCCTGCCGCGCGTTCGGTGCGTCGCTCCCCGTGCGCAAGATGAAGAACGCGACGACGTCGACGGAGGCGTCGCTCTTCAGCCACTGCCGGAGCGCGCGCACGTCGTTGGTGGGGCGCCCCGCGACGTGGAGCACGCGCACCCGCTCGCGCGCGACGACGAAGGTGAGGAGGCGGCGATCGTTCTCCGGGATCGTGTCGCCCGACGGCGGCGTGATCGCGACCTCGATGATGCGCGCGCCGGCGCGCTCGAGCGTGACGGAGAGATCGACCGTGCCCTTGCCGTCCTTGAGGTGCGAGAGGCCGGTCGCGAGGAGCGCGGGCGGACCGTCCTCTCGCAGCTCACGCGCGGTGACGGTGAGCTCGTCGCAGGAGAGCCCTCCCGCGCAGCCGACCTCGACGCGGAGCGGGAGCGGCACGTGCGCGACGGCGGCGCCCGCGGCCGAGACGCGGCGCACGCTCGCGTCGGGCGGCGCGCTCCGCGTCGTGCCGACGGTGTGGATCGGGACCTTGAGCTCGCGGCCGAGCGCGGTGAGCGTCTCCTTCGACGCGTCCTCGCCCGGATCGTCGAGACGCCCGTCGGACACGACGATCACGGCCTGCGGTCGCTCCTCCGCCGACGCTCCGAGCGCGCGGAGCGCGGAGGTGAGGTCGCTCCGCGGGAGGGCCGCCGGCGGCGAGGCGCCCGAGAAACGCAAGGCGCCGTCCGCGGTGGCCGGCGCGATCGGCGCGGGCGCGCCGTCGCCGAAGCCGAGGGTGAGGAGGCGCGCGCTCTTCGACTCTTTCGCGAGCCGCTCGAGCACGCGCGCCTCGACGTCGCGGCGCGGGTCCTTTCCGTTCTGCGGGAGCGCCATCGATCGCGACTGATCGGCGAGGACGACGACCTTCGCGCCGATCACGCTCTCGCGCGCGGCGATGCGGACGGGGCGGAGCACCGCGAGGAGCAGCGCGGCGACGGCGAGCACGCCGGTCGCGACGATCGCGAGGCCGCCGCGCTCACGGCGCCGCAGCTCGTGCGCGACGAGCACGACGAGGCTCAGCACGACGAGCACGCACGCGGCGATCGCCGCCCACGGAGGGAGGTCGCCGTTGACCGCGAGGCGGGAGCTCAGCGCCGTGTCCACGCGCGTCCAGCGTCAGGGGATCAGCGCACCGGCGCGGCGGCGCATGAGGAAGGGGGCGTGGACCTGATCGTCTTTGTAGTTCGAGCAGAGCACGTACATCGCGACGTTCACGGCGAGGCGGATCGCGCGCTCGCGCTGGAGGTCGCCGCCGGGGACGACGGGGTTCTCCCACGCCCCGGTCGCGCCGCGCGCGAGCGCGCCGCCGAGATCGTGGGCCGAGAACACGACCTGGGTCTGACCGCCGCGGACGATCGCGTCGAGCGTCTTCGGCCCCGCGACGCGGCCCTCCGCGCGCTTGAGCAGGTAGTACGACTTGAAGAGGACGTGGTCGGCCGCGAGCGGGATCGGGCTCGTGTCGGGGAGGACGCGCGCGATCTCGGTGCGCGCGGTGCGCCCGAACGCGCTGGGCTTGGGCGACTCCGAGCTCGAGTCGTCCGCCACGCCGGCGTCGTCGACGAGGAGGACGCCGCCGAGCGCGAAGAACTTCCGGAGGCCCGCGATCTCGCCCGGGGTGAGGGGAGAGAGCGCCGTGTCGCCGCTCCACCAGAGGAAGGGAGCGTCGACGACGGCCGGATCGTCCGCGCGCACGTTGGTGGGCTTCAGACGCGCGGGCGCGCTCGTCCTTTGCACGAGCTCCCACGACCAGCGGGCGCCGGCCGAGGCGCGGGCCGGCCCCGTCGTCCCGCCGGCGAGGAGCCCGCGCGGATCGAACGCCCCCACGTCGCCGAAGGCCTTGGCCGGCCGCGGGAGGGCGGCGACGAGCACGACGACGGCGAGCGCAAAGGACAGGAGGGCCGCGCGTTTCATACGCCCGACACGTTACTCGCTCGGGCGAAGGACAGGTAGCCGGTGTCGGGACGAAATAGCTCGTCACAGTCGGCGCGTTCCCTTCGACGGAGCCCGTACAGAAGGAGCCCGCCCCCATGCCGTCACGTCGCCTCACGTCGATCTTCCTCCGCACCGCCGGCACCGCCCTCGTCGCCGGCATCCTCCTCCTCCCGCGCGCGCTCCAGGCCGAGGAGGTCTCCGACGAGGAGCGCCTCGGTGAATACGACGAGGACGGCGAGCGTTTCGGCTCGATCGTGGTGAAGGGGGAGCTCGTCGCGTCGTCGTCCGCGCCCGGCGGGTGGACCCTCCTCCGCACGTACGAGAACAAGGGCGAAGAGAAGGCCCGCGTCGTCGTCGAGGAGCGCGTGACCCGCACCGTGTCGGAGATGGGGACGCGCGTCTCGCCCGCGCCCGAGGCGGTGCTCGTCCGCACGCAGGTCCTCGAGCTCGCCGCGCACGAGAAGAAGTCGATCGGCACCTACCTCCCTGCCGGCCTCGCCGAGCAAGTCGGGGCGGGGCGCCGGCGCGAGGCCCTCCTCATCGCGCGGCTGGAGAACGGCGGGATGTGGACGCCGGGCGAGATCACGACCTCGTTCGCGGTCGACTATCTCCGTCCCCTCGCGAAGGGCGAGGTCGCCGCGCGTGCCCAGCGGCGCTTCAACGGGCCGGTCGCGCCGCCGGACGTGGGAGGCGGCGACGTCCCGCTCGACGACATCGCCGCGCGGCCGACCCCGCGCAAGCCCACCGTCCGCACCGTCTACGACACGCCGTGATCCAGAAGCTCGCCGGTCCCGTCCTCGGCTTCGCGCTCGTCCTCGGCGCGCTCGTCGGTCACGCGCACTTCGCGGCCGCGAACGTGGAGGCGCCGAAGCCGGTCGTGTCCGCAATCGTGAGCGACGACGCGAGCGCGCTGCGCGAGGTGCTCGTCCACTACGTGCCGGAGGAAGAGGACAGGGTCCGCGAGACGTATCGCGATTTCCTCGGCACGTTGCCTCCGTCGACGCGCGTCGTCGCGGTGCACTCGAAGGGCGCGCGCCCGCGCCTCGACGCGTTCCTCGCTTCGATCCGGCCCGACCTCGCCGCGCGCACGCGCGCGATCGAGGTGCCGGTGCGGCTCGGGATCTGGTCGAAGGATCGCGCGCTCGTGCTCGCGGACGAGGGGGCGACGACGACGACGTTCCTCGTTCCGCCGCGGCCGCGGGCGGGGGAGTCGGGGCGTCCGTTCGATTGGGACATCGTGCCTGCCGTCGCGGCGGCGGCGCCGGATCGCTTCGCGGTGCGAGAGCTCCCGATCGCGTTCGACGCCGGCGACTTCGCGATCGCGGGCAAGCGCATCCTCTACGACGCGAACCTCTACCATCGGAACCGCGGTCGCGGGTACCCGACACCGGTCGCGTTTCGCGAGACGATGAAGCGGCTCGTCGGCCGCGACGTCGTGATGCTCGGCACCGAGGACGGCGACGTCCCGCGGCACCACATGTCGATGTACATGGCGCCGCTCGACGGCGACGTCGTGCTCGTCGGCGATCCCGCGGCGGGCCGCGCGATCGTGGGGGCGGGCTTCATGCCCGGCGAGAAGAGCCTCGAGACGCACGAGCTCCTCCGCGCCGACGACTCCGCCGCGACGCAGGCGCGCTTCGATCGCGCGGCGTCCGACCTCGGGCGCGCGGGCTTCAAGGTCGTGCGCATCCCCACGGTCGCGTACGACGATCGGACGTACTTCGCGTACACGAACGGCGTCTACGAGACGCGCGACGGAAAGAAGACGGCGTGGGTCCCGCAGTTCGCGTCCGAGGCCGGCGACGACACGCTCACCGCCGATCTCGACGCGGCCGCGCGCGCCGTCTACGCCTCGCTCGGCTGGGAGGTGCGGCCCGTCGCGGTCCGGAAGCTGTACCCGAGCCACGGCACGATCGGGTGCGTGGTGAACGTCCTCGCGCGCGAGTGACGGCGTCGGCGTGTCGTCTAAGACTCCCCTTGAATGAGGCGTTCGAGTCTTGCCGCGCTACGAATCGTCTCTTCTGCACGGTCGCCGCGGAACACCGTCACCGATCTCCTGTTCGCTGCGGAGCACACCGAGCGCTGGGTCCGAAGGCCCGCTCGTCGGGCGACGGCGATGATCGCCGTGCTCTTCTGCTCCATCGTCTCGGTGTCGTTGAACGTGAACGTGTGATTCGGGCTTGGTTGACCGTTCGAGCGAATGTACGCCGTGATCGTCGTCTTGGCTCCGGCGGCGATGGCCCTCAGCTCCGCGCGCGTGAAGGACACCCGATGACAGTGAAACTGCCTGTTCACTTCGGCGTTCCTGAAGAAGTAGTCATCGATCCCGAGGGTCTCGATCATCATGCTGGACAGCGTGGACCACCCTTGCTCCGGGGGCTTCGCGAGGACCTCGGCTGGAACGCTGAGGAAGTGATAGTGGTGGAACCGACCTCGGCTCGACACGGCGCTCACGGCGTCCTCGGGCAGCGCGCCTCGGAGGAGGTCGTTGATGAAACAGTCGTTCGCCGAGAGGTCGTCCGTGCTCGACGGCATCTCGTCATCGGATTCGGATTCGCTCGCGCATCCCGTCGTCGTCAGCAGGTGAGGCGCCACGACTCCGGCCGTGATGAGCCAGAAGGTGCGTTTGAGGACGTCTCTCCGATGGATCGTGCGCATGCTCCATGTCTGGAGCACATTGTGTACCAGTGTGGGTGATCCGATTTGAGCCCTGCGCCGCCGCGCAATCTACGCACGTTCGCCCTCTCGAGCGCTCGAAGTCGGGAGCACGCCGATCCAGGCACCTTGCACCGCCCTGCCGTGTCTCTTCGGCCGGACACCGGTCTGTTGATCGGTGGAGCCGTCGAGCAGCTTCGTCATGCGGCTACGATGCTGACCATGACCGCCGCGCAGAGTCCGCGCCGTATCCCATACGACGAAGTTCGAGGCGTACAAGCAGCTCTCCTCGTTCGACGAATACGTCCTCGTCTCCCAGGAGGAGCACCGGATCGAGGTTCGGACACGCCTCGACGGCGTCTGGCGAACGCAGTCCGGCGGACCGGGCGAGACCGTGACCGTCCACGGCCATCCTATCCACGTCGACGCCGTGTACCGGTGACGGCGGACGGCGAAGCGCATTCTCAGTCGAAGTCGTCGACGCGCCAGACGCCGCCTTCGCGTTTCAGCTTCACGCTGTGGCCGCCGGGGACGGTGACGACGGCGCCGTCGCCGGCGATCTCGACGTGGAGCGTGTCCGGGCGCTCGAGGCCCTCCACGAGCGAGCGCAGGTCCTGCTCGATCGCGGCGCGCGTCGACGGCGTGAGGACGCGCATCAGGCCCGCGTAGCTGCGGCGCGCGAGGACGCGGCGGAGCTGATCGAGGGCCTGCTCCGGCGTGCGCGATCCGCCCGGGAGCGCGCCCGACGACGTGATCCAGAAGCGGCCCTCCTTCAGCTCGAGCTGCGCCTCCTCGCCGTCCTCGTAGCGGAGGCGGGCGATCGCCTCGACGCGCGCGTCCTTCGCCGTGATGCTCTTCGCCTGCTCCGCGAGCTCGCCGCGCTGCTCGGCGACGAGGCGCTTCACGTCGGCGCGCGATCGCGATTTCTGCGCGGACGTCGTCATCATCTCGTAGATCGCGTCGCCGTCGCCGCGCGCGGCCGCCTGGGCGTAGTCGTCGGCCGCGCTCTTCGGGTCGGGCACCGCGCTCCGCGAGCAGCCCGCGGCGAGGCACGCGAGAGCGAGGGCAGGGGCGAGCGAGCGCATGAGCGGCCCGGAGCCTACGTTATTTGGAACGTGCCGTCACCGGCGCTGCGACGGGCTCGCGGCTGTTCGACGGGCGGTTCGACGAGGGCGACGACGCGAGGACGACCTCGAGGTCGAAGACGTCGCGCAGGAGCTCGGACTTCGCGCGCACCGTCCACTCCTCCAGCTCGCGGTCCTCCTGGCCGGTGACGAACAGATTGAGCTTCCGCGCCTTCGCGTCGATGTCGGTCCGCACGCTCGCGACCTTGCCGAGGTGCTCGCGATCGAGCGCGTCGGCGATGCGCAGGATCGCGGCGAGCCCGCGCACCTTCGCGCGCGCGTCCTTGTCGAGATCGCGGAAGTTGGGGTGTGAGGGATCGGGCGGGCTCTTGCGGTGGTAGCGCGCGACGTTCGCGACGATCGCGCGCTCGTCGGGGGTGAGCCCCATGATGTCGGAGTGCTGGATCAGGTAGTAGCTGTGCTTGTGGTGGCCGTCGTAGCGGACGTAGTCGCCGACGTCGTGCAGCAGCGCGGCGGCGCGGAGGAGCAGCTTCTCGCGATCGCTGAAGCCGTGGTAAGCGGACATTTCGTCGAAGAGGGTCATCGCGAGCTGCGCGACGAGCTCGCCGTGGGCCTGGTCGAACCCGTAGCGCTTGCCGAGGCGGATGCAGCCGTCCACCACCGTGCGCGCCTCGGACTCCTTGTCCCAGCGGTTGAAGTACTTGTCGACGAGCTCCTCGAGGATGCCCTCCTTGAGGCCGACCCCGGGCGCGACGATCGCGGACGCGGAGAACACCTCGGCGACGCGGAGGAAGATCGAGGTCGCGGTGACGATCGTGTCGGCGCGGTCGGGCCGCAGGTTGAAGGTGTCCTTGCGCTGGTCCGGCGTCATCCCGAACAGCTTGCCGAGGAGCGTCTTCATCAGCCCGACGTCGACCGCGCGCGGGAAGCCCTCGTAGCCCGACTTCATCCCGCAGAGCTCGGCGAGCGTGTCGACGCTGCCGCCGGTGCCGACCACGATCTCGAACGGCATCTTCTTGAGGACGGGGATCGCCTCCGCGAGCGCGCGATCGACGCCCTCGAAGAGGAGGCGCTGGCGGTGCTTCTCGACGGTCCCGGTCTTCGAGCTCCGCAGGAACATCTCGAGGAGCCGCACGGTGCCGATCGGCAGCGACGTCGCCCAGCGGGTCGTGCCTTTGTCGAGGTACGTGAGCTCGGTCGACCCGCCGCCGACGTCGACGAGGAGCGCGCGGCGATCGGAGAGCCCCCCGCGCCGCGTGACGGCGAGCTGGATGAGGCGCGCCTCTTCGATCCCCTCGATGACCTCGAGCTCGATCCCGGCCTCGCGGCGCGCCCGCTCGACGAGCGTGCTCCCGTTCGAGGCCTCCCGTACCGCGCTCGTCGCGGTGGCGCGGTAGGCGTCGACCTTCGCGTCGTCCATCGATTGGCGGAACTCGCGGAGCGCCGAGCAGGCCTGGCCGATCGACGACATCGCGAGCTTGCCGGTGAGGAAGACCTCGCTCCCGAGCCGCACCGGCGCGCGGAGGCTCACGACCTCGCGCCACGCCATCCCGCTGTCGGGGAGGAGCGAGAGCTGCTCGCGTCCGGGCGCCCCCTGCGCCTCGACGATGCGTAGACGCAGGGCATTCGAGCCGAGGTCGAGCGCAGCAAAGCGCGGCATGGGCCACCTTTTAGCACTCGTCTGCAACCGGTCGCCGCGCTTTTCTTCTGCTACCAATGGAGCATGGCGCGGGCCGAGACCTACGACGGCGCGAAGCTCCGGTTCGTCGGGGCGTGCGCGGCGATCGCGGGCGGGCTCGCGATCGCCGGCTCGCTCGATCGCACGACCGGCGGCGTCATCGTGCTCTGCGGCTGGATCGCGGGCGTCGCGACGCTGCATCGGCTCGGCCGCGCCGGCTCCGACCGCACCTCCGATCGCGCGAAAAAGTCGGTCGCGCCGGCTCCCGAGGCCGAGGCCGAGCCCGAGCCGCCGCGGTCAGACGTTCGAGCGAAGGACGACGACGCCGACGTCGGCGCCTAGGCGCGGCGTGCGGGCGGCGGCCCAGCCGAAGTCGCGCTCTTCGATCTTGATGGCCTTCGACGCCGGGCTCTCCGCGGTGGCGGCGTGGAGGCCGGCCTCGGTCAGCGTCTTCTCGTTCACCGGCGGCACCTTCGGCGCGCCGGGCGCGGTCGCGCAGTAGACGCCGTCCTTGTCGAACATGCAGACGTAGAGGACGGGCATCTTCCCCTTGTCGCCGTTGCGCATGAGCTGGTCCTGGACCTCGCGCTGCGCCGTGACCTGCAGGTGGTACGCGAAGCGGCGGTAGGTCCAGCCCGTGACGAGGAGGCCGTACTTCGAGCCGTCCGCCTTCTTCACCGGCACGGCCGCGACCCAGTCTTTGTCGGGGCCGGCGGGGTGAGGTGTCGTGTCGGGGGGCGGGCCGTTCGTCGCCGCGAAGGCCGCGCTCTCCGTCGCCGGCTTGAGCCCCGGCCACGCGGCGACGAGGTCCTTGCCGTTCATCGTGTCGTGCTCGAAGTCGTTCCGGTACGCGACGCCTTTGTCGTCCGCGTAGGCGAAGAACGTGGACTTCGCGATGCCGAGGTCCGGCACCTGCTGGCGCATCTTGAGGAGCGCGCTCCGCACGGCGGGCAGGTTCGACTTCGGATCGCCCTCCTTGCCGAGCTCCTTCTCGAGGAGGGGGACGATCTTCTTCGCCCCCTCCGGCAGGCCGCGCTCGATCTCGGCGACGTCTTTGTCCGTCATCTCGACGAGCTTTTGGACGTCTTTCGCCGCGTCTTCGGCGCTCTTCTCACCCTGGGACTTGCAGGAGAAGAGCGCCAGCGCGATCGCGACCGTCCGAAGCTTCATCGAGACGGAGGATAGGACAGAACGCGGCGGCGTGGGTTCCCCTCACTCGTCGATGGTGGTCTCGAGCTCGCCCTCTTCGTCGCCGCCGCTCGCGGCGGGCGGGGGCGCGGCGAGGGACGCGAGGATCTCGGCGAGCGGGGTGTCCGAGACGTACGACGCGTAGTTCCAGGGGACGAGGCCGCCGTCGTGGATGCCGACGACCTTGAGCGTGACGTCGTCGATGACGGTCGCGCCGCTCGAGCCCGGGTCGGTGTCGCACTGATGGGAGAGCATGTTCGAGCCCCAGCCGCCGGTCGCGCCGGTCTTCACCACGCAGGTCTGCGACCACTCGAGCGGACGCGAGCGCGGGTGCGAGAAGATCGTGATCGCGGAGTCGAGCGCGGGGCGCGCGGCGTAGTCGACCTCGACCTGGACCGGCGGCGCGACGTCCACCTGGAAGATCGCGTAGTCGATGTCGCGGCTCTGCTGCGCGGCGTAGACGATGGTGCAGTTCGTCGTGAGGTACGCGGGCGAGTCGACGCGGTAGCCCCACGCGACGGTCTTGCCGGCGCAGGAGAAGTTGTTCTTGCGCGTCGACGGCGCGTTGAAGCAGTGACCGGCGCTGAGCACGACGCCGTTGCCGATGTGCGTCGCGGTGCAGCCCATCGAGATGCGCCCGAACGCGTCGATGAGGGGACGGTACTTCGCCGGGATGTTGGCGCCGTTCTCCTTGACGGGGACGAGGTCGTTGGTGCCGATGATCTTCGCCGACTCGACGACCTGCGTGGGCTCCTCGGTGACCTCCGCGCTGCAGCCCGCGACGGCGGTGAGGGAGAGGGCGAAGAGGGCGCTCAGCGACTTGGTCATCGTGTGCATGGCGCTGGACCTTACGGTGGTGGATCATCGCTTCACCCATCACGGAGCCGTCTCAAGACGTGCGCGATGCAGTTTGGTCGGTGATGTGCGCATGCGTGCCCACTCGCCCTCCAAAAACACGGCCAAAACACCGATAAAACGCGTGTAAGTGCAGGTTGCACAGCTGCGCTCGAACGCCTTCACATGCCCACGAAGTCGCGTGCGAAATGTTGGTGGAGCGTGATAGGAATGGTGTCGCGCGTGAAGCTCGACGCGAGCCGAAGTGGCGGAATGGTAGACGCAGCGGATTCAAAATCCGCCGCCGCAAGGCGTGAGGGTTCGAGTCCCTCCTTCGGTACGAAAAACGAGTAGCGTGAAGACGTGGCGATCACGCACCAGGTCTTCGTCGAGCCGAGCGCGATCGCGGTGGGGCTCCCCGAAGAGCAGCTCGTGCTCTGCATCGAGGTCTTCGGTCGCGCGGGCCTACGCGTGCATCGCGCCGATCCCGACGCCGCGTGCGAGCGCCTCACGAAGCTGCTCCCGCAGATCGTCGTCGTCGCGACGGAGCTCGACTTCAGCCTCCGCGAGATGATCGACGACCGCGCGGTCGCGGTCGGCGCCGTCACCGTCGCGCTCCCGGCAAGCGCGGACTTCGCGACGATCGAGGAGATGCTCGACACCGCCGTCGCCACGTCGCGCGAGCTACGCGGAAAGAAGCCACGCTCGGCATAGCAACGCCCCGGCGTCACCACGCGCGTCGTCGTCCCGCGCGCGGCGTCGTCACGCTGCGCTTGATGTCGCCCGCGCGGCGTCGTCCCGCTTCGCTTGATGTCGCCCGCGCGGCGTCCCACGCTCCCCCCTTTGGCATCGCCCCGCTTCGCTTGATGTCGCCCGCCTGGCGTCGCCACGCGCCGCTTATCAACGTCGCCACGCTTGGCGTCGCCTCGTCCGGCGGTGTCAGCCCGGCGTTGCCACGCTTGATGTCGTCCCGCTTCGCTTTATGGCGACGCGGACGTGCACCTCCGTCGCGGACTTCCCGTTGCCACGTTTGATGTCGTCACGCTTCGCTTCATGTCGCCACGCTTACGTCGTTTCGCGTCCACACGCGGTGTCGTCCCGCTCGGTGTCTCACGCGTGGAGTACCTGGCGCGACACGCGACTATATTCGAGGCCAAGCTTCGCGATGGCGTGGAACCGCATCGCGGTGTGCGGGTCGTCGCTTGGCGGCCGATCTTGCTCAGCTGCCGTCGCACGGGACGGCTCATTCGCGGTATCTTCTCCACGCGCGGAGCTCCTCGCTGGGTTTGCTTGGTCGCTACCCAAACCGAGGCTCCGCCCCACGTATTTCCATTCCGCCTACGACTCGTGATCGAGGATCACGCGCGGTGATCTAGAATGCGTCGCCGAAGTCGAGGCCGCCGTCTTTCGCGCCGGACGTGTCGGGGCATTCGTCGTTGCACTGGTTGCCGACGCAGATGCCGAACGTCTGCGCTGTGTCGGCGCCGGGCGAGTTCGCGCAGATGAGCAAGCAGCCGATGTCACCGCTCTCGCAGTCCTCGACGCACTTCTTGTTCGCCTTGCAGGCGGTCTCCTTCTCGCACGCGGCGTATTCTTCGCAGCACTTCGCCTTCACGCATTCATCGCATGCGGGTCTCGGATCGGAGGCGGGGAGGCTCGAGCATTCGACGCTCGCGCCGCTCGAGCTCGACGAGCTGGTCTTCGGCTTCCCGTTGTCGTCGTCGTCATCGTCGCCGCTGCTGCGGTTTCGCTTCGTGCTGCCGTTGCTCTCGTTCGACGAGCTGCAGCCCGCGACGATCGCGAAGAGGACGGACGCGGCGGTGAAGGCGGCGAAGAACGGCTTGAACAAGGGAGAACCTCCGACGTTCAGCGTGCCAGAACGGCGGGGGCGGTGCCAGCGCCCCGACATTCCCCGGCACGACCGAATTCCCCTCCAACGCGATTTCTTTTGCGGGTCGATCTTGAATTGCTCTATTGCTGCGTGAAATGAGCTCTCTCAAAAGCACCATCGAAGGCCTCGCCTCGCAGTTCGCAATGAGCGTCATCGGCGCTCTTCGCAGCGCCTCGCTCGCCGAGGTCATGGAGGTGACGAGCGGTGGCGCGCGTGCGGTCGCTCCGACGAGCTCGCGTGGTGCGAGCGCGCCGGCCCCCGCCGCCGCGCCCGCTCCCGCGCGACGAGGTCCGGGGCGTCCGAAGAAGGTCGCCGCCGCTGCCCCTGCCGCGTCGGCCCCGGCGGCTGCGCCGGCGAAGCGTCGCGGCGTCGTGGGTCGTCCTGGCCGTCTCGGTCGCCGGTCGATGGCGGACATCAGCAAGGTCATCGACGACATCGCGGCGCTCCTCCAGAAGCACCCGGGCGGTCTCCGCGCGGAGGAGATCCGCCGCGAGCTCGGCGTTCAGTCGAAGGAGCTCCCGCGTCCGCTCGCCGACGGCCTCGCCGCCGGTCGCTTCTCGAAGCAGGGCCAGAAGCGCGCGACGACGTACTTCCCGGGCGGCGCAAAGTCGGCCGGTGCCACCAAGCCCTCCGCGAAGCCGTCCGGCCGCGGCCTCCCGAAGAAGCGCGGCAAGTAACGCCCGCCCGCAATCCGCATCAGCAGAAAATAGGTCGCGCCGGCCTCCCGACGATGATCGGGTATCGAAGCCGCTGCGAGGAAGTGCAGCGTACTCGCGCGCCACCCATTGGCGAGCCCAGAGACTCCGCGCATCAGCGAGCCGCGCAATCCGCGCCGAGAAGGACCGTTCCTCGGCTGTGCGGCCGAGGGCCATCCCGTAATCCGCATCAGCGAGCTCCTCGGCTGTGCGGCCGAGGACCATCCGTAATCCCGATCAGCAACCATCGCGTGCCGCACCCCGCCGACCCGGTCCTCAACCCGCATGACGAGCCTTCGCTGCGCTCGAGTGGGCGAGGTCGTGCTCGCCCACGCAATCCGCATCAGCAAGCAACTCGCAATCCGAAATTGGGCAAGCAGGGCGGATGCTCATTGGCGAGCAGCAGAGATGCCCCATAACGCATTTGCGAGCGGAGGTGCAGAGAGTGCTCAACCGCCGAACCGATGCGCGCGCAAGCATCAGATTGCTCGTGGGTGCTCTCGCCCGCGCGCGACCTGGCAGGGAGGGGATGGTGCGCGGCGTCATGCAAGTCCGCATCAGCAGCCGTCCTCGCGCGCCACACGCTCCCGCCGCCCCACCCGCTTCCGCGACCGGCGAGCCGTGGAGGATGCGTGCTCTTCACGCGCCGTCACGGCATGACTGCGGACGGTGATGGCGTCGGCGGGTCGTGGAGGACGCGTGCGTCGTCGCGGTGTTGCCGTGGCGTCGGCGAGCCGTGGAGGATGCGTGCGTCTTCGCGTCCTACGGCTGCGGGCGGGGTGCAGGTCCCTGCGTCGAAGGAAGGCTTGCCAGCTTCTCCGCGGCGCGCTTGGCCGTGCGAGATCCGGTCGTTTTGGGCCAGGTGTCGACGATCTTCTGGTACGTCGTGCGGGCCGATGCGAGGTCGCCTTTTCCTTCTTGGGACTGAGCGAGGTACAGGCGGGCGCGCTGAATGACGAGCAGCGACTCGAAGGTGTTGCAGGTGGTCACGACGCGCGTGAGGGGAGGGATGGCCTCGTCCCAGCGGCCGGCGAGGGCGTAGGCCTTGCCGAGGGCGAAGTCGGCGCCGAGGCCCGCGCTCGTGGAGCCGGCCTCCGGGAGCTCCGCGAGCGCCTCGAGCGCCTCCTCGCGCGTCTCGGCGAACGCGCCGGTGACGCTCAGCCACGTGGTCCACGGCGCGCGCGCGGAGTGGCCTTCGACGACGCGCCGGTCTTCGGCCGCGAGCCACTCGGCGCGCTTGGCGTCGAGCTCCGTCTTCGTCATCTCGCCCGCACGATAGAGAGGCTCGAAGAAATCGATGCTCGGGTCCGGCGCGAACGGGAACGACGGCCACGCCGCCATGCGATCGAGGTAGTCGCGCGCGACCTTGGCCGCCTCCTTCGACTTCTCCGTCTCGCGGAGGACGTTGATGCGAAGGCGCGCCGGGCCGGCGTGATCGATCGAGTCCGCGTCGAACGGCAGCGTCGCCTCGTAGTCGCGCGCGAGCTCCTCCGTCTTCGCGAAGTCGCCGTCGAGCACGGCGAGGAAGGCGCGGTCCCAGAGCTCGTGCCGCTTCTGATCGGCGGCCGGGAGCAGCGCCCAGCGGCGCGAGAGCGTCTCGAGGACGGAGGGGCGCGGCGCGTTGTCGGCGAGGAGCGCGCGCGCGAGCATCGCCGCGGGCTTCGGCGACTTCGGCTCGAGCGTCGCCCAGCGCGCCGCCTCCTCGCGGGCGCGGCTGCACTCGCCGGCGCCGAACAGCAGATCGACGCGCGTCTCGACGCAGATCGACGCGAACGGAGACGTCTTGAGGCAGCGCTCCGTCGCCGCGAGGCCGTCGCCGACGTTGCCGAGGCTCTTCTCCGTGCGCGCGAGCGCGGCGAGCGCGGGAGCGTAGGAGCTGTCGAGCTTCAGCGCCGCCTCGAACTTGCTCTTCGCGCTCTCGTGCTCGCCTCGCTGCTGCAGCGCGCGACCGAGCCAATACTGGAACGCCGGGTCGCGCGGGAACTGGAAGACCGCGGACGTGAGGCGCGTCTCCCACTCCTCGAGATCGGGGAGGCGGCCCTCGGGATGAAGGAAGGGGTGGCTCGCCTCGAGGAGCTTGTTGTCGCGCTCGAGGAGGAGCTGCCGGTGCGCGAACGCGAGCTGGAACGCGGCCTGCGCCCCCGCGCGGTCGTTCACCGACGCTCGCTGGAGCGCGAGCTCGAGGTGCGCGGCGGCGAAGTCGGGATCGAGCTCGATCGCCTTCTCGAGCGTCGCGCGCGCCTTCGTCGCGTCGCCGTCGTGCCAGGCGCGCATCGCGTCCTTGTACGCCGCCTCCGCTTGCGGGTTGTCGGTCAGCGGTCGCGGCGTGACGGTGGGCATCGCCTGGACGCGCGTCGTCTGCACGGGGTCCTTCGGGCGCGTCGCGAGGAACACCGTCGCTCCGAGCGCGCCGAGGAGCATGAGCGGGATCGCGAGCTGCTTCGCGCCGCGCTTCGCCGGCGCCGCGGGGGGCTGTTCGGTGCGTTGCGTGTCGCCCGACGCGGGGTGGACCGACACGGTCGTGGGCACCTTCGTCGTCGCGGCGTACTGCGCCTCGTCGTCGTGCGATTTCGACGGCGCGACGCGGACGCGATCGTTGCCGGTGTTGAGCGTCGCGAACGGCTCGAGCGCGTCGGCCACGTCCGCCATCGACGCGAAGCGGGTGGTGGGATCCTTCGCCAGCGCGCGATGGATCGTCTCCTCGACGAGCGCGGGCACCTCCTTCACCCGCGATTTGATCGGGGGCGCCGGCTCGGTCACGATGTTGGCGACGATGCTGAGCACGTCGCCGCTCTCGTTCCAGGGCCGGGCCCCGGTGACGAGCTCGTAGGCCATCACCCCCCACGCGAACTGATCGCAGCGCGCGTCGACCTCGCCGCCCTTGATCATCTCGGGCGCCATGTAGACGGGCGTGCCGCTGATCGAGCCGCCGCCGGTGACGGTGTCGACCTTGTGCTGCTCCTCCGGCGTCCTGCTCGCCGTGCGCCGCGCGATGCCGAAGTCGAGGACCTTCACGCCGCCGTCCTCGCGCACCATCACGTTCTCGGGCTTGATGTCGCGATGGATGATGCCGCTCCGATGCGCGGCCTCGAGCGCGCGCGCGACGTCGACGAGGAACCGAACGCGTCGCGCGAGGGACAGCTCGTCGTTGCCGACCAGCTGCCGCAGCGACGACCCGACGACGTACTCCATCGCGAGCCAGAGGCGGCCGTCCGACTCGCCGACGTCGTAGATGGCGACGACGTTGGGGTGGCTCAGCGACGCGACCGCGCGCGCCTCGCGCAGCCACCGCGCGGAGAGCTGCGCCTGCTCCTCCGGGCCGCGGTCGGAGTCTCGCTTCAGCGGGCCCTTCGTGCGCGCGGCGTCGGGCGAGACGACGATGATCTTCAGGGCGACGGTGCGCTCGAGCCGAGGATCGAAGGCGCGGTAGACCTGCCCCATCCCTCCTTGCCCCACGAATCCTTTGATTTCGTAGGGCCCGACGCTGTCGCCCGGCTTGAGCAAAGCCAAGACAGAGTACCGGACCCCACGGGCCTATTCCCACCTGCAAAATCGCTGGCATGGCGCGGACGAGCCGTGCTATCCACCTCGGCTCTTTCCCGGAGATTCATCGAATGCCGAGTGATGCCGTTCAGTGCAAGCCGCTCGAGGTCGTCGTCAGCGACCGCGGAATCGAGCGCGCCATCAAGATGCTCAAGCGCAAGCTCGCCTCCGAGGGCGTCCTTCGCGAGCTCAAGATGCGCCGCCACTACATGAAGCCGAGCGTCAAGCGCCGGAAGAAGCAGGCCGAAGCCGCCCGCCGCCGCCGCAAGCGCGCGAAGCTCGACGCCGCGCCCCCGAAGAGCTGAGGGCTTGCTGGTTCGAGAGGGCTCTGCCCTCTCGAGCTCTCCCGCCGGGGCCTCTCCGCGCGCGCGGGGCGCGCTCCGCCGCCCCGGGCCCCGAGAGGGTTGCCCGAGCGGCATGACAACGTCAGGCGAGCGACCCATGCGGTCGTCTCGCCTTTCGTGTTTTGTCGCGCCACGAGCTACGGCTTCTTGAGGCGTTCGGCGGCGACGAAGTCCGGCGCGGCGAAGAGGGCGCAGTCGCAGTAGCCCTGCCGCGCGATGTCGGCGTGATGGGGCTTGCACGGGCAGACCATGTCGGAGCCCTTCGTCTTCGAGTCCTCGACGTCGGCGCAGGGGCAATACATACGACCGTGCGCGACGAGGTTGTCCGTGAGCCCCTGGACGACGTTCTCAACCACCTCGCCCTCCGGATAAAGCTCATACGTCCCCTTCGCGACATACGTCGCCACAAACTTCCGCACCCGCCTCAGCGCCAGCTCCCGCGCATCCGAGTCACCCACGCCCACAGTCTAGCCCGGCCCCCAGAAGCGGCCGCTCCAGCGGTTGCGAAGCAACCCGAGCGCTCCGCGCGAGTGCCGTGTCAGCGTGTCAGGGGTGGGGTCGGGCCCAACCGAGCCCGGGGCCCCAGAAGCGGCCGCTCAGCGGTTGCGAAGCAACCCGAGCGCGCAGCGCGAGGGCCGTGTCTGGGGTGGGGGTGTCGGGGGCAAAGCCCCCGACGTTGAGAGAGCCCCTCAGGACGCCATCGCGAGGCGGCGTTTCGGTTTCGCCGCGGCGCTGAGGCGCTTGCGCGAGGGCGGGGCCTTCTTCTCCGCGCGCGGCGGCTCCGGGCCGAGGAGCGCGACGATGCTCGCGATCTTCCGGTGGTGCACCGGGCCGTGCTCGAGCGGCGACTTCTCTTCGATCGCGTAGCGGTTGCGGCGGCCGATGCGTGCACGACGCACGTATCCCGCGGCGACGAGGTCCGCGACGATCTGGTGCGCGCCGCGCTCGCTGATGCCGACCGACTCCGCGATCTCCCAGATGCGTGAGTCCGGATCCTTCGCGATGCAGAGAAGGACGTGAGCGTGAGGGGTGAGCAGCGACCACGGATGGCCCGCTTCAGGCTTGGGGTAACGTCGCATTTTCCAACGACCTCGTTTCCGCGACGCATTATGCTTCGCGACAGCCTCCTTGTAAACAGTCGAAATGAGTCAATGAATTCATCGTGATGCAAAACACTACGGCACGCTGGCGCGGGAAAAGGCTGATGACGTGTGTGCTAGGGTCGCGACGCGATGGCCCTCGCGCTCTCCGAACCCTGTCCCGAGTTCGCCCTTCCGGGCACCGACGATCGAACGCACGACCTCGGATCGTTCGGCGCGCACGACCTCCTCGTCGTCGCCGTGTCGTGCAACCACTGCCCGTACGTCGTCGCGTACGAGGAGCGGATGATCGCGCTCGCGAAGGAGTACGGCGCGAAGAACGTCGGCTGGCTCGCGGTGAACGCCAACGACGCCACGCGCTACCCGGACGACGGCATGCAGCCGATGAAGATCCGCGCGCGCGAGCGCGGCTTCCCGTTCCCCTACGTCCGCGACGACTCGCAGGCGTTCGTCCGCGCCCTCGGCGCCCGCTTCACGCCCGAGATGTTCGTCTTCGATCGCGAGCGCAAGCTCCGCTACCACGGCCGCATCGACGACAACCACCGCGACCCGAGCCAGGTCACGAGCCAGGACCTCCGGAACGCCCTCGACGCCCTCCTCGCCGGCAACGATCCCCCCGCCCCCGAGACCACCGCCTTCGGCTGCTCCGTGAAGTGGAAGTGAAGTGGAAGCGAAGTGGAAGTAGCGTCCGCCCCGGACAAGCTCTGATAGCCTCGGCTCCGTGAGCGGCGAGAACGGGAACGGGACGATCAACGGCAACGGCAAGTCGATGTTCCGCGCGGGCGGGCAGGCGAAGGGCGGGCGCTTCGCGCTGTTCGAGCCGCCGCCGGTCGACGCGGTCGCGGTCGAGGAGCGCGCGGCGCAGCTCGCGAAGCGATCGATCAAGAAAGCGGCGAAGGTCGCCGGCCTCAAGCTCGCGGTCTCGATGATCGACCTCACCACGCTCGAGGGCAAAGACACCGCGGGCAAGGTGAAGCAGATGTGCCAGAAGGCGCTCCGCCCGCTCGACAGCGACGGGACGGTCGGGCCCGTCGCGGCCGTCTGCGTGTATCCGAACTTCGTCGCCGTCGCGAAGGAAGCGCTCGCGGGCTCGCCGGTGAAGGTCGCGAGCGTCGCGACCGCGTTCCCGAGCGGACAGTCGCCGCTGCCGATCAAGCTCGAGGACGTGCGGCGCGCGGTGGACTTCGGCGCCGACGAGATCGACATGGTCATCGATCGCGGCGCGATGCTCGTCGGCGACTACGGGAAGGTCTTCGACGAGATCGCGGCGACGAAGGAGGCGTGCGGCGCCGCGCGCCTGAAGGTGATCCTCGAGACCGGCGAGCTCGGCTCGTACGACGTCGTCCGCAAGGCGAGCGAGCTCGGCATCGCGGCGGGCGGCGACTTCATCAAGACGTCCACCGGCAAGGTGCAGCCCGCGGCGACGATGCCGGTGACGCTCATCATGCTCGAGACGATCCGCGACCACTTCTACGCGACCGGTCGCAAGGTCGGCATGAAGCCGGCCGGCGGCGTGCGCACGGCGAAGAACGCGCTCCAGTACCTCGTCATGGTGAAGGAGACGCTCGGCGACGCGTGGCTGAACAACGAGCTCTTTCGGTTCGGCGCGAGCGCGCTCCTCAACGACCTGTTGATGCAGCTCGAGAAGGAGCGCACGGGCAACTACCAGGCGGGCGACGACTTCTCGAAGGATTGAGCGAGCTTTCCTCGCCCCACCAGGCGTGATTCCATGGTGGTCACGGCCGGATGAAGCTGCAAAAACCACCGAGCCCGCCCGTGCCGCCGAGCCCGGAGCCGACGTCGGGCCGCGCGCGCAAGGACGTGAACTACGTCCCGCTGAAGCCGCCGCCCGCGCTGCCGTCGGCGCACACGCCGCCCGCCGACGAGTACGACCTCGTCGAGGACCTCGCGACGCCGATCAAAGCCGCCTCGCCGATCGCCGACCCGACGACGGGCCCGTCGCCGCCCTCCGTTCGCGACCTGATCCCGCCGGTGCGCCCGGAGGCTCCGACCGCGCACTGGGAGCCGAACGACAACGGACCGTTCCAGACCGGGCCGATGCAGCCGCTCCCGCCGCCGTCGAGCCGCAACCCGGCGTTCGGTCCGCCCTCGCAGCAGCCGATGCACGCCGCGTCGTCGGGGCGGCTCCAGCACGTCGCGCCGTCGGGGCAAGGGCCGATCTCGGGCCCGATCACGGGGCCGCACATCCCCGTCATGCAGCGACCGCCGTCCGGGAGCACGGGCCCGTTCCCGACGGTGGGGCAGAGCGCGGTCCCGCCGTCGCAGGTGGCGCCGCCGGACGACGGCGTACCGCTCGGCTACGTCGTCGCGTCCGCGTTCTTCCTCGCGATCGCGCTCGTGGGGTTCGGTCTCTACCTCGCGTTCGAGGTGATCTCCCTATAGGATCGCGGCCATGTCGCAATCGTTGACGACGAAGGGATCGAGCTCGGAGATCGAGAAGAAGAGCGAGCACGCGCTCGACTTCGGCAAGGCGTGGGACTACGCGCCCGCGCCGGAGGCGAACGATCACGTCAAGATCGACCCGAAGTACGGCCTCTTCATCGGCGGCCGCTGGGTGTCGCCGCGGAGCGGGAAGTACTTCCCGACGATCAGCCCCAGCACCGAGCAGGTGCTCGCCGAGGTCGCGGAGGCGAACGCGGCCGACGTCGACGACGCGGTGAAGGCCGCGCGCGAGGCCTACGACAAGTACTGGTCGAAGATGCGCCCCGCCGATCGCGCGAAGTACGTCTTCCGCATCGGCCGCGCGATCCAGGAGAAGGCCCGCGAGCTCGCGATCGTCGAGTCGATGGACGGCGGCAAGCCGATCAAGGAGTCGCGCGACTTCGACGTCCCGATGGCGTCGGCGCACTTCTTCTATCACGGCGGCTGGGCCGACAAGCTCGACTACGCCTTCCAGGGCCGCAAGACGCGTCCGCTCGGCGTCGCGGGGCAGATCATCCCGTGGAACTTCCCGCTCCTCATGGCGGCGTGGAAGCTCGCGCCCGCGCTCGCGTGCGGCAACACCGTCGTCCTCAAGCCGGCCGAGACGACGCCGCTCACCGCGCTCCTCCTCGCGCAGATCATCGAAGAGGCGGAGCTCCCGCCCGGCGTCGTCAACATCGTCACCGGCGCGGGCGAGACCGGCGCCGCGATCGTCAACCACCCCGACGTGAACAAGATCGCGTTCACCGGATCGACCGACGTCGGCAAGCGCATCCAGCGCGCGATCGCGGGCTCGACGAAGCGCCTCACGCTCGAGCTCGGCGGCAAGGCGGCGAACATCGTGTTCGGAGACGCGCCGCTCGATCAGGCGGTCGACGGCATCGTCAACGGCATCTACTTCAACCAGGGCCACGTCTGCTGCGCCGGCTCGCGCCTCCTCGTCGAGGAGAGCGTGCACGACGTCATCGTGCGGAAGCTCCGCGATCGCATGCAGAGTCTCCGCATCGGCGATCCGCTCGACAAGAACACCGACGTCGGCGCGATCAACTCGAAGATGCAGCTCGAGCGGATCAAGGAGCTCGTCGCCTCGGGCGAAGAAGAGGGCGCCGAGCGCTTCAGCGTGAGCCAGAAGCTCCCGGAGAAGGGCTTCTGGTTCGCGCCCACGTTCTTCACGAACGCGAGCCAGTCGTGCCGCATCGCGCGGGAGGAGATCTTCGGTCCCGTCCTCACGGTGATGACGTTCCGCACGCCGGACGAGGCGGTCGAGAAGGCGAACAACACGATGTATGGGCTCTCGGCCGGCATCTGGACCGACAAGGGCGCGAAGATCTTCAAGCTCGCGACGCAGCTCAAGGCGGGCGTCATCTGGGGCAACACGTTCAACAAGTTCGATCCGAGCTCTCCGTTCGGCGGCTACAAGGAGAGCGGCTTCGGTCGCGAAGGCGGGCGCCAGGGCCTCGCCGCGTACCTGGAGGTGGAGTGATGGCGAAGGAGAAGAAGACGGAGGTCGCGGCCGAGCGCATGCCCGAGCCGCGCACCGGCGACGCGCCGCTCGTGAAGCCGTTCACGAAGGAGAAGCCGCGCGTCTCCGTCGCGAAGGCGTACAAGATGTACGTCGGCGGCCAGTTCGTCCGCTCCGAGTCGGGCCGCTACTTCCAGGTCGCCGGCAAAGGCCCGGAGGACGAGGGCGTCGTCGACGTCGACACCGATCCCGAGACGGTCAACATCCCTCGCGGCTCGCGGAAGGACGTGCGTGACGCCGTCACCGCCGCGAAGAACGCGCTCGGCGGCTGGAACGCGCGCTCGGCGTTCAACCGCGGTCAGATCCTCTACCGCCTCGCGGAGGTGATGGAGTCGCGGCGCGCCGAGCTCACGCAGTCGCTCGTGCGCGGCGGGGCGCCCGAGGTCGCCGCCACCTCCGAGGTCGACGCCGCGATCGATCGCGCGATCTTCTACGCCGGCTTCGCCGACAAGTACTTCGCGCTCCTCGCGTCGTACAACCCGGTCGCGGGCCCGCACTTCAACTTCAGCGTCCCCGAGTCGATGGGCGTGATCGGCGTCGTCGCGCCGGAGCGACCCGCGCTCCTCGGCCTCGTCTCGACCGTGCTCCCCGTCATCACCGGCGGCAACACCGTGGTCACGCTCGCGAGCGCGGCGGACCCGCGCACCGCGATCGTCTGGAGCGAGTGCCTCGCGACGAGCGATCTCCCCGGCGGCGTCGTGAACGTCCTCACCGGCCACGCGAAGGAGCTCTCGCCGCACCTCGCGAAGCACCGCGAGGTCATCGGCGTCGACGCGTGGATCGTCGACGCCGACCTCAGGAAGACGGTCGAGGCCGAGGGCGCCGACAACGTGAAGCGCGTGAAGACGCACGTCCCGCTCGATCCCGAGACCTGGCTCGACGATCGCCGCGGCCAGGGCCTCACCTGGATCGAGCGCTTCCTCGAGACGAAGACGGTCTGGCACCCCGTCGGCGTCGGCGGCGGCTCGAGCGCGGGGTACTGATTACTCGCACCAGTCGGACGTGATGAACGTCGGGTCGAGCGCAGCGAGGCGCTCGAGGTGGTGGCTCGCCGCCGCGACGTCCGCGCGCGCCGGCGCGCCGGCCGCGTGACGGAAGGCGTCGATCCGTTCGAGCGCTTCCTCTCGTGACATCTCCGCGAACGACTTCGGCAGCGGGACGCCGACCGCGTGGAACGCGTCGGCGATCTCGGCCCCGTGCTCCTTCTCGAAGGCGTGGCGTACGCCCTGCTCGTAGAAGCGCACGCGGAACATCACCGCCGCGCGGTGTTCGGCCTCGGCGCGCTCCGCCGGCGAGATGTCCTTCCTCATCGCGAGCTGGTGGTACGCGCGGTAGTCGTTCCTCGCCGCGTTGTCGCTGCCGTGGTGGACCGCGCGCGCTCCCGAGAGATACGCATCGAAGCGGGTGTCCGCGCTCTCGGCGGCGGCGCGCGTCGCGGAGAGGTCGAGCTGGACGTGATCGACGACGTCGCTCGTGCGAGACCACGCGAGCACCGCCTTGTACGGCGCGATCTGCCGCGCGGTGATGTCGCTGTTTCGGCCCTGCGTCATCCGCACCCACGGCGCGAAGTGGTTGATCTGGTCGCCAGGCGTGTAGTCCGAGTAGCCCCACAGCGTCTTGAGGTTCGGGAAGGTCTTCTGCCACTCGTCGCCGTCGACTTGCCGGTACGTGAAACAGCCGGAGAAGTGGACGTCCTCGACCTGCGCCGCCGCCTTCGGGAAGATCTCTCCGAGGCGGCGGACGAGCGCCAGGTCGAAGCCGCCGACCTGTTGGCTCCCGGCCGGATCGCCCCACATCATGCCGGAGCTCGAGTGGCCGGAGAGGACGAGGCGCGACGGCAGATCGCCGTTGCCGGACTCCGCGCGCGCGAAGTAGAGCGCGAGGCGCGCGAGCTCGTCGCGGCCGGAGCCGCCGCGTTCCTTGACCCTGTCGAGCATGGCGAAGACGGCGTCTCCCTGCTCCTTCGAGAGACCGTAGTGGTCGATGAGGCCGTCACGGAACGCGGAGAGCTCTTCCGCTTTGGTGAGATCGAAGCTCCCGAACTTCGTGTCGACCTTCGCCCCGGCGGTGCCCATCACGGTCGTGACCTGACCGCCCGTCGCGGCCTGGAGGACGGCGACCTCGTCGGCCCGCCGGTTCATGCCGAGGTAGAGGACCCCGTCGCCGTGCGGCTTCGTCGCCGGCTGGCGCGCGTTCCGGACCGCGTCGGCGAGCCCGCGGTCGTGCTGCGCCTGGGCGCCGCTCGTCGGCGGCGCGTCGTCGATGCGGCGCAGGTAGCCGTTCGGCGTGAAGTCGGGATCGTTCGGGGTGGAGAGCGGCTCTCGGCGGCGGGTGGATTCGATCGCGGTCATGGCGCGCTCGTTCGGCTCCGCGCCGGCGATGGTTGCGTCCTTTTCGCGAGAGCGCGTAAAAAGACGACCCATGACGACCGCGCATGACTTCTCCGCGAAGACGATCACGGGCCAGGACAAGAAGCTGGCCGACTACAAGGGCAACGTCCTCCTCGTCGTGAACGTGGCCTCCGAGTGCGGGCTGACCCCGCAGTACACCGGCCTCGAGAAGCTGCAGCAGAAGTACGGACCGAAGGGGCTCAAGGTCCTCGGCTTCCCCGCGAACGAGTTCGGCGCGCAGGAGCCGGGCACGAACGAGCAGATCGCTCAGTTCTGCAAGACGCAGTACGACGTCTCGTTCGACATGTTCGGCAAGGTGAAGGTGAAGGGTGAGGGGATCGATCCGCTCTTCGCGTGGCTGACGAAGGAGACCGGCGGCGACATCCAGTGGAACTTCGGCAAGTTCCTCGTCGGCAAGGACGGCGCGATCCTCGCGCGCTTCGAGCCGAAGGTGGAGCCGGAGGACCCGGCGATCACGTCGGCGATCGAGAAGGCCCTCGGCTGACGGCGAGCGCGTCCTCGATCGCGAGCGAGCCGTCGTAGAGCGCGCGCCCCACGATCGCCGACTCGACGTTGGCGATCGCGGTGAGCGCGCGGATCTGCTCGAGCGTCGCGACGCCGCCCGACGCGATGACGGGGAAGGGGGAGCGCGCCGCGAGCGCGGCGGTCGCGGCGACGTTGGGGCCCGCGTTCATGCCGTCGCGCGCGACGTCGGTGTAGAGCACGGCCGCGATCGGCGCGCCGTCGAGGGCGAGGACCACGTCGACCGCGCTCATGCTCGAGACCTCGGTCCAGCCCTCGGTCGCGACGAAGCCGTCCTTCGCGTCGACCGCGATCACGATGACGCCCGGGTGCGCGGTCGCGAGCGCGCGCACGAGCGCGGGATCTTTCACCGCCGCGGTGCCGAGCACGACGCGCGACGCCCCGAGCGCGAGGTACCCCTCGAGCGCCTCGCGCGTGCGGACGCCGCCGCCGATCTGCAGGAGGCCGCCGTGCGCGGCGGAGACCGCGCGGATCGTCTCGCGCTGCACCGGCGCGCCCGCCTTCGCGCCTTCGAGATCGACGACGTGGAGCCGATCGGTGTGCGCGCGGAAGCGCCGCGCCACCGCCGGCGGATCGTCGGAGTAGACGGTGGGGTCCTCGTAGCGCCCTTGCTTGAGGCGGACGGCCTTGCCGCCGAGCAGATCGATCGCGGGGAAGAGATGCATCAGAGCGTCCGGAAGAACCGTTCGACGAGATCGAGCCCGGCGCGCTGGCTCTTCTCGGGGTGGAACTGTACGCCGACGATCGCGCCGTCTTCGATCGCGCTCGCGAACGTCTCACCGCCGTACGTCGTCGTCGCGAGGACGATCGACGCGTCCGCCGGCGCCGCCGCGTACGTGTGCGCGAAGTAGTAGTGCGCGCTCTCGAGCACCGCGCTCGGCTTCGCGCGCTCGGCGCGGTTCCAGCCCATGTGCGGGAGCGGCGCGTCGGCGCCGGGCGCGAGCCGCCGGACGCGTCCGCGGAAGACGCCGAGCCCGCGCGCGCCGGGCGCCTCGTCGCTCTCGTCGAAGAGCACCTGGAGCCCGAGGCAGATCCCGAGGTAGGGCGCGCCGGATCGGACCTTGTCGCCGATCGCCTCGCGCAAGCCGGCGGCGTCGAGCGCGGCCGCGAACGCGCCGAACGAGCCTTGCCCCGGGACGACGAGCACGTCGGCGCGACGCACCTCGTCGGGATCGGCGGTCACGATGGTTCGTCCGACCGGAACAGAGCGCGCGAGCGCGCGCACGACGCTGCGGACGTTGCCGACCCCGGTGGCGAGCGCCGCGATCCGCATCGCCGGAAGGCCATAGCACGCTACCCACCGGCCGTGTATGGTGCGCCGCGATGGCGTCGCTTGGTAAGCGCCTGCTCCTCGGCTCGTTCGGCGCGGGCGTCGTGCTCGTCCTCTCCTGCGGCTCTCCACCTGCGAAGCCGCCGGTCGTGCCGGTCTCGGATCGTTGCCCCGACATCACGAAGGCCGACGACGTGGCCGCGTTCGACTTCGTCCAGGAGCACGCGCTCTCGCGCGCCGCGGCCGATCGGATGAAGGCCGCGATCCTCGCCGGGCTCGAGGTCGAGGCCCTCGCGGAGAAGCTCGACGCCGACCTCGGCATCGCGTGCGCGCAGATCGTCCACGACCTCGGCAAGGGCGGCGACTACCACTCCGGCCTCGAGGCCTGCACCGCCGCGGTCAAGGCGGTGCAAGAGGCGCGCGCGAAGCTCGGTCCGAAGACGCAGACGCAGCTCGTCGTGCGGAAGCCGATGTGCCTCGTCGACGCCTCGCTCGTGACGAAGTGCGCGAGCCTCTGCGACTCCTCCGTTCCGTCCGAGAAGGCCAAGAGCGAGTGCGCCGAGAGCGCGGGCCGCTGCGACGGCGACTGCGAGGGCGGCTGCGAGCCGAAGGGACCGGCGAGCTGCGGCGGGACGTGCGAGGGGACGTGCGAGGGCACGATCAAGGGCACCTGCGGCGGTCGCTGCACCGGCACCTGCGACGGCAAGAAGGTCAACGGGCCCTGCCTCGGCGTCTGCGCCGGCACGTGCGCGAGCGCGGTCGAGGCGGAGTGCAAAGGGCTCTGCAACGGGACGTGCCGCCTCACGAAGGCGGGCATCTGCGGCGACGGCGTCTGCGCCGGAAAATGCACGGTCGAGCTCGCGGACCCGAAGTGCGCGGGCGAGTTCAGCCCGCCCGCGGTCAGCGCCGAGTGCCGCGCGCGCTGCGACCTCGCGGTGATGAACAAGACCGAGTGCGGCCTCCCGCAGGTCGGCTACCTCGTCGTGAGCCCGTCGGCGAAGGACGCCGAGGCGATGAAGGCCGCGATCGACAAAGCGTTCCCCGCGCTCCTGAAGATCCTCGCCGAGCTCGGGCCCCAGGGCGCGGCGCGCGTGCAGAAGGCGCAGCAGCTCATCGACGCGGCGCGCGCGAGCTTCAAGGAAATCGCTAGATCCGGCGGAAACGCACCGGCGGCGGAGGCGCAGCTCCGGAAGTGCTTCGAGGAGCCGTTCAAGAAGGCGGTCGCCGCGGCCGCGGCCGCGAAATCGAGCATCGATCAAGCGACCGGCGTCCGCGACGAGGCGACGAAGGCACCCGCGCCGGCGCCCTGATACGATCGCGCGGTGCGCTGGGCGCTCCTCGCCGTCGTCCTCGGGACCGTCGCGTGCAACGCGCTCGTCGGCTTCGACGACTTCGAGCGCGCGCCGGCCGCGCCGCCGCCCGCGGACGACGACGACGACGACGACCTCGCGCCGGACGCCTCCGCCGACGCGACGGCGCGCGGCTGCGACCCGACGAAGCCCTTCGCCGAGCCGGTCAAGCTCGGCGGGCCCGTCAACACGGTGAGCTCCTACCAGAACGCCCCGACCCTCACCGACGACGAGCTCACGATCGTGTTCAGCCGCGCCATCGGTCAGCTCCAGGGCAAGCTCCTCACCGCGACGCGCGCGTCGATCGACCAGGACTTCGGCGCGCCGAAGGAGATCGACGTCGGCGGCTCGGCGCACAGCTTCTCCCCGACGATGACGGGCGACGGGCTCGCGCTGTTCTGGAGCGAATACGAGGACGTGCAGGGCGACACGATCCGGCGCGCGCGCATCCTCACCGCGCGGCGCGCGAGCGTCGACGCGGCGTTCGGGCCGCCGGAGGCGTATCGCGAGGACGCCGAGCCCCTCGCGTTCTCTCCTCACGTGTCGCGTGACGGCACCGAGCTCTTCCTCTCGCTTCCCGAGGCCGACACGATCCACCTCCACCGCGCGCGGCGCGGCTTCCTCGGCGCGTACGAGGCGCCGACCAAGCTCACCGAGCTCGCGCTGGACGGCGTGGCCGACGGCGGCGTGGCGCTCACGAGCGATCGCCTCACCCTGTTCTTCTCCTCGAACCGCCCCGGCAGCGCGGGCGTCAACGACATCTGGGTGACGAAGCGCGCGGCGGTCGAGTCGCCGTTCGGCGCCGCGAAGCGCGTGACGGAGCTCGCCTCGCCGGACGCCGATCGGCCGGGTTGGGTGTCGGTCGACGGCTGTCGCCTGTACATGGCGCGCGGGAGCGAGGTCACCACCATCGGCGCGATCTACGTCGCGACCCGCCCGCCGCGGTGAGGGGCTGCTAGTCTCGTCATCGTGCGCTGGCCGGCGGCCTTGTTCGTTTTGTCGACCGTCGCGTGCAACGCGATCGTGAACTTCGGCGAGCTCCAGCGCGTCCCGGCGACCCTCGACGAGCCGCCGGCGGAAGAAGAAGAGCCCATCGTCGAGGGCGGCGCGCCGAAGCCGCCGAAGGAGGGCGGCGGCGCGAAGCCGCCCGGCTGCGATCCGACGAAGCCCTTCGGCACGCCGGTCTTGCTGCCGGGGCCGATCAACGCGGTGAGCGCGCTCGAGTCGTCGCCGACGCTCACCGACGACGAGCTCGTGATCGTCTTCGGGCGCATCGTCGGCTCCGCCGACACGAGCCTCGTGATGGCGACGCGGAGCTCGTTCGACGTCGAGTTCGGCGAGCCGCGCGCGGTCCCGGGCCTCGCCGCGACGCGGACGAGCCACGCCCCGACGATGACGGGCGACGGCCTCGTCCTCTTCTGGAGCGAGCAGGTGATCGACACCGGCGGGCGCGAGCCTGCGATCCTGAGCGCGAAGATCTTGAGCGCGCGGCGCAGCACGCGGTCGGCCGACTTCGGCGCCCCCGCGCCCTACCGGCAGAACGAGGACAACGGGCTCAAGACCTCGCCGTTCGTCACGCGCGACGGGAGCGAGCTCTACTTCTCGCAGTTCGAGTCGCCGGAGGTCATCCACGTCTATCGATCGGTGCGCGGCGAGTTCAACGTCTACCAGCCACCCGAGCGCGTGAACGAGCTCGCGTCGGACGACGGGAGCGAGGGCGGCATCGCGATGACGGACGACGGGCTGAGGATCTACTTCGCGTCGAGCCGCGCCGGCGCGGAGGGCGCGAACGACGTGTACACCGCGACGCGCAAGGACCGCGCGTCGCCGTGGACGAACATCGAGCGTGTCCCCGAGCTGAGCTCGCCGTCGTCCGACCGACCGGGTTGGCTCTCGCCCGACGGCTGTCGTCTCTACATGGGGAGCGAGCGCGAGTCGGGCGGCGGCCTCTTCGTCGCGACGAAGCCGCCGAAGTAGGGCGCTCGCTCGCTACGCGACGAGGACGGTGCCGACCGATCCCGGCTCACGCACCGCGCGCGCGAGGTCGCCGCGCTCGAGGCGGCCCATGATGTAGACCGCGCGGACGCCCTTCTCGATCGCGGCGAAGGACTCCTCGAGCTTCGGGACCATGCCCTTCGTCACGACGCCGTCTTCGATCGCCTTCTTGCCCTCCGCGAAGGTCATCTTGCCGATGCGGGACGAAGGATCGGCGATGTCCTTCAAGACGCCGGGCACGTCGGTGACGAGCACGAGCGCCCGCGCGTCGAGGCGGATCGCGACCTGGTTCGCGACCGCGTCCGCGTTGATGTTGTAAACTACACCTTTCTCGTCGCAGCCGAGGCACGCGAGGACGGGGACGTAGCCGGCGCCGCCGAGGAGGGAGAGGAGCTCGCCGTTGACGCCGGCGACGTCGCCGACGAGCCCGAAGTCGACGGGATCGGGGCCCGCGCTCGGGACGACCATCGGCGGGCGGCGGTTCGCGCGCACGGTGAGCGAGCTCGCGCCGTGGAGGCCGACCGGCTTCGCGCCCGCGGCGACGAGCGCGGAGCACAGGTCGATGTTGACCTTGCCGCCGACCGTCATCTTCATCACGTCGAGCGTCGCCGCGTCGGTCACGCGGCGGCCGCCGACGATGGTGGGCGTCTGGCCGAGCGTCTTCTGGAGCGCGGTCGCCTGCGGTCCGCCGCCGTGGACCATGAGGACGGGCACGCCGCTCGCGACGAGCTCCGCGACGTCGGCCGCGATCGCGGCCATGTGCGCGCTCTGCACGACCTCGCCGCCGACCTTGATGACGACGGGGCCCGACACGGGGCTCGTCACGGCCAGCCGCCGGGGTCTTCGAGCGACGTCCTCTCGTCGACGCCGAGCATGATGTTCATCGACTGGATCGCCTGGCCCGCGCCGCCCTTGATCAGGTTGTCGGTCGCGGAGAAACACGCGACGACGCCCTCGCCGACCTGGACGCCGACCTCGGCGTAGTTGGTGTTCGAGACCGCGGCGACCTCGGGGAGGCGCTTCGCGGGGACGCGCACGAACGGCTCCTTGGCGTAGGCGTCCTTGTAGAGTGCATTGATCTTGTCGGCGGGCTGATCGAGGCGCACGAAGCACGTCGCGAAGATGCCGCGCGAGAGCGGCGCGCTGACGGGGACGAAGCGGATCGCGAGCTCCTTCGCGCCCGCGTCGACGAGGGTCTGCTCGATCTCGGGGATGTGCTGGTGATCGAGCGGCTTGTAGGTGCGGAGGTTCACCGCGCGGGTCGGGTGGTGCGTGCCCGCGCTCGGGACGACGCCGCTGCCGGAGGAGCCGGTGATGCCCACGACCTCGACCGCGCCGGTGAGGAGGCCCGCGCGCGCGAGGGGCATGAGCGCGAGCTCGATCGTCGTCGCGAAGCAGCCCGGCGACGCGACGTACTTCGCGCCCTTGATCTTCTCGCGGTTCAGCTCGGGGAGGCCGTAGACGAACGAGCCGTCGGTGAGGCGATCGGCGCACGGATGATCGGCGTGGTAGTAGCGCTTGTAGAGCGCGGCGTCGCGGAGGCGGAAGTCGCCGGAGAGGTCGACGACGCGCGCGCCGGACGCGATGAGCTCCGGCATCTTCGTCGCGCTGACCTTGTGCGGGAGCCCGAGGAGGACGACGTCCATGCCCGCGGCGGCCTCGGCCGGGGTGATGCCCTCGAACTTCAGGTCGGTCTGCCCCTCGAGGTGGGGGTGCGCGGCGGAGAGCGGCTCGCCGACGAAGTCGACGGACGCGACGCGCGCGAGCTCGACGTGGGGGTGGAGGAGGAGGCGCCGGATCAGCTCACCGCCGCCGTAACCGCTGCCGCCGATGACCGCGGCTTTGAAGCGCTTCGTCATGGCGAGGCACCCTAGTCGGCTTGTCGCTTCGGCGCCATCGTCCCCATGATCCAGTCGAAGAGCGGCACGGTGACGTTGAAGTTGTAGCGCTGCATGACGCGCGGATCGTGGTGCCGCGCGTGGTGGGCGCGGAGGCGCGCGATGAGGCGGAGGCGGCCGATGAAGCTGTCCTTCGGCGCGTGGTAGCAGAGGTGGAGCACCTCGTAGCTGACCATGAAGAGGCTCGCGCTGAGGAGGAACAGCCAGCCCGCCGCGGCGGACCAGAAGTGCGCGACGACGAACGCGGCGGGCGCGGCCGCGGCGACGATGCCCGCGACGCCGGCGGCGGGGATGAGGACGAGGCGGAACTCCCTCACGCTCCGGAGCGCCATGTCCTCTTCGACGTAGACCATGTGATGCATCGGCGTGTGGCGGTCGTAGATGACCTCGACCGGCCAGCGGCGCTTGTGGAGGACGTCGCGATGGACCGCCCACTCGAAGAAGTTCGCGAAGAGCACGACGATCGGGATCACGAGGAGGTCGGTCCACGCGAACGTCGCGCGCGCGACGCCGGCGAGGCTCACGACGAGGACCGCGAGGCCGATGCCGGTCGTCGCGGCGAGGTGCGCGTACGGGCTGTACCACCACGGGATCTCGGCGAGCGCCGCGGCGCGGACCTTGTTCCGCCGCTCCTCGGTCAGGCCTCGCTTCGTCGCTTCCCGCAGCAGCTCTGCCGTGGGGTCGGCGTTGGGGATGCGTTCCGGGACGACGGGGAGGGTGGCCATGGTGCTGCTCGTTTCGTTGGGTCCTAGGAATACTGTACATTCTGTAAAAACAGAATGCACGTCTCAAATGCGAGTTTTCTCGTAAGATCGGGGCCCATGAGCGACCTGAGCGACCCGAGCGACCCGGCGAAGTGGCTCCGCGAGCAGGCAGGCGCGATGGAGCGCGCCCTGGCGGAGCTCGTCGCCGTCAACTCCTTCACCGAGAACAAGGACGGCGGGAACGAGGTCGGCCGTCGTCTGGAGGAGCTCTTCGCGATCCCGGGGCTCTCCGCGCGTCGCGTCGCGAGCACGAAGTTCGCGGACCACCTCGTCTTCTCGGCGGGCTCATCCACGCCGAAGGTCGCGCTCGTCGGGCACCTCGACACGGTCTTCCCGCCCGGCACGTTCGAGGGGTTCCGCCGCGACGGCGATCTCGCGCGCGGTCCCGGCGTCCTCGACATGAAGGGAGGCCTCGTCGTGGTGGCGTGGGCGCTGAAGGCGCTCGCCGAGACGGGCACGTTGCCGTCGCTCCGTCTCGTCATCGTGGCGGACGAGGAGGTCGGCTCGCCGGAGGGGCAGGCGGTCATCCGCGAAGCGACGGCGGGGGCGGAGAGCGCGCTCGTCTTCGAGGCGGGCCGCAAGGGCGACCTCGTCATCACGCGGCGGAAGGGGACCGGCTCGGTCACGCTCACGGCGCACGGCAAGGCCGCGCACGCGGGCAACGCGCACAAGGAGGGGGTCAACGCGGTGTGGGCGCTCGCGAAGCTCGTCGATCGCGTGCAGCTCCTCACCGACTACGCGCGCGGCGTCACCGTGAACGTCGGCAAGTTCACGGGCGGCACGAGCAAGAACACGGTGCCCGATCGCGCGGAGGCGCTGGTCGACTTCCGCTTCGAGACGCGCGCCGACGGCGAGGCGCTCGTCGCCGCGATGCGCGCGGCGGCGGACGAGTGCGCGGCGGCGGTGCCGGGCGCCCGGATCGAGATCGGGGGCGGCATCGCGCGCCCGCCGCTCGAGCGCACCGCCGCGAGCGCGGCGCTGATGGAGGCGTACGGCGCGGCGGCGCGCGCGTCGGGCCTCGCCTCGGGCGAGGCGGCGCTCATCGGCGGCGGCTCCGACGCGAGCACGACCTCGGCGATGGGGATCGCCTCGATCGACGGCCTCGGCCCCCGCGGCATCGGCTTCCACACCCACGACGAGCAGATCGAGATCGCGAGCCTCCTCATGAAGGCGGAGGCGCTCGCCCGCTTCCTCGCCACACTGCGCGCTGAGGCTTGATGCGCTCCCGACGTCACCGCGCGCTCGGGCCCGGCGCGCCGACGGCGCCGGCCGCTCGTCGTCGCGGTGGCGCGCTGAGGCTTGGCGGGACGACGGCGCTGGCGGCTCGTCGTCGCGGTGGCGGGCTCAGGCCTGGCGGGACGACGGCGCCGGCCGCTCGTCGTTGCGGTGGTGCACTGAGGCTTGGGCGCGACCGACGGCGCTGGGCGCTCGTCGGCGCGGTGGCGCGCTCAAGCCTGGCGGGACGATGGCGTCATTTCGTCGTCGACGTGGCTCGTGAGGCGGGTTGCGGACGTGCGCGCGAGGTCGCGGCCGCGTGCGGAGTCGATCGCGCGCTCGGCCGTCGCCTCGATCACGGAGAGCGCGGTCGGCTTGTGGAGCACGCGCACGACGCGCGGCACGTTCGGATCGTCGTCGGCGGTGTACATGACCGCGGCGACACGACGGAGGAGCCCCTCCGCGTAGGCGCGACGGAGCATCCACGAGCCGGTGTGGCCACCGTCGAGCTGGTTGTCGCTCAGCACCACGTCGGTCCCGTTGCCCTTCAGCTCCGCGAGGCCCGCCTCGGCGGTGGCGACCGTCTTCACGTCGTAGCCGTGAGAGGCGAAGAAGTCAGCGAGGA
The DNA here is from genome assembly GCA_019637155.1 of Labilithrix sp. Classification (NCBI taxonomy): domain Bacteria; kingdom Pseudomonadati; phylum Myxococcota; order Polyangiales; family Labilitrichaceae; genus Labilithrix; species Labilithrix sp. The sequence continues at coordinate 44,545 of JAHBWE010000035.1, forward strand.
TCTCTCGTGTGTCCGGATCGTCCTCGACGACCAAGATCTTCGAACAAAGACGTCCACTCGCCACGCGCTCCTCCCGCCTCCCGCCTTCTTCGGCCATCAATCTCGACCGAGACAGTCGAAGCACGTGGCGCGCCAACGGTGTGGCGGGTTCCTCTTCCCCGAATGTCCCTGCGTGCCGCGCAGATCGTGGCGAGCTGTCCGATCCATCGCGCCACGACGGCGCATCTCTTCGCGGTCGCGCTGGCACGGACTGGTCGAGCTACGTCCCGGGATGACACGCGCCCTCGGATCGCTGGTGCTTCTCGTGGTCGTGGTCGCGTGTGGCGGCTCCACCGCCGACGTCCCGTCGCCGAGCGATCGCCATCGCTTGATGAAGAACCCCGACGCGGGAACGATCGACTGCATGCCCGCCGTCCCGCCGGATCGCGCAGCGCTGTGCTCGGGCCCGCACCACCAGTGGATCCGGAAGAACTGCCCCGACGTGCGGTTCACGTACTGAGGAGCGCTCAGCTCGTCGCCTCGCCCCCGCGGCGCTTCGCCTTCTTCGAGCGGCGCTTCACGGGCGGCGGAGGGGCCGCTTCCTCGTTGGAGCGATAGTCTTGGAGCTCGCTGTCAGGGACACGAGGCTGCCACCACGTGCCCGGTGGCTCCTCCTGCATCGCCGCGGGGTCTCCCGACACGGCCCTCGAAGACTCGGGGCGCTTCGCGGCCGCTTCTGGGGCCCCGACCCCGACCCCGACCCCGACCCCGATGGTCTTCTTCTTTGCGCTGGATTCCTCTGTTTGATCGTCTTCGTCTTCTTGAACGACGTCCTCGTAGGTCGAGTCGCCGTATTCGACCTTGCGGTCGCGGAAGAGGGCCTCGAAATCGACCTCGATGCCGACGGAGAGGACGTGCGAGAAGGCCGAGTAGACGCCGTTGTTGTACGCCGGCAGCAGGTTGCCCTTGCCGTCGGTGGGCGCGCCGCTCATCGCGCCGTTGCTCGGGCGCGCGTCGCCGTCGGTCACCGTCCGCGAGATCGAGAACACCGCGCCGTACGCGACGTTGACGCTCACGGCGCCGTGTTTGATGCCCGCTCCGAACGTCGCGGCGACCTTCGGGAGCGTGTTGAAGTTGAGTCGCGTGTCCTTGGGCTCGGTGCCCGGGCTCTCGTAGAAGGCGCCGGCGCGCGCGATGAAGACGGTTTCACCTTTTTCATCGAACGCGTGGTTGTAGGCGCCGCCCCCGCGGAGCGAGAACGTGTTCTTGAACGTCTGGCCGCTCTTGATCGTGGCCTCTTTGCCGTCGACCGGGCTCACCGTCTTGACGATGCCTTCGTCGAGCGTGCCCCACATTTCGTAGACGACGTCGAGCTCCGCGTCCCAGAGCTCGCGCTTCTTCTCCATCGCGATGTAGCGACCGCCGACGCGAAGGACGGGCGGGAACTGGACGTTCGCGGTCGTGGCGCCGGGCTCTCCGAACTCCTTGGCGAGGAGGCCGACTTTCGCGACGGTCGTGCCTTCGATGTCGACCTTGAGCGGGCCGCGGAGCTGCGCGCCGAGCTGGAAGCTCTCGCTCGGGCGATACATCGCGCCGACCGAGAAGCCGGCGCCGCCGCCTTTGCCGGTGAAGCGTCCCTCCGCGTCGCAGGGACGGTACTCGGGGTTCTTGCAGCTCCCGTCGCCGACGTCGGCGTACGCGATCGAGCCCATGCTCGCGTTCGCGACGATGAGGTGCGCGGCGATGCCGATGTCGAGCTGCTCGGTCACGCGGAACGCGCCGCCGAGGGTAGGGAACGCGATGACCGACTCGCCGCGATAGCCGGCGGCGGCGTCGTAGCGCGAGCCCGAAGGCGTGCCGTTGATGCCGAGCTGGAAGGTCCGCCCCGTCGCCGCGGGCGTGATGAGACCGACGCCGAGCGTGAAGCGCTCGAAGTATCCGAAGTCCGTCGTCGCGAGGATCATCGGCAGGGTGAAGGCCTTGTTCTTGTCCTCGACGAGCGGATACGGGCGCCCGCCCCATGGCGTGAGCGGATCGTTCGGATCGTCGGGGTAGTTGCCGGCGCGCTGGAAGGTCAGCGTGTTGAAGTGCGTGTTCGCCGAGATCTGGAGCTTCGTCCCGCGCTGCCGCGCGAGGCCCGCGACGTTGTAGTGGAGCGCGCTCGCGTCGTCGGCCTTCGCGGTGAACGCCGCGCCGCGTCCCATCGCCTGCGCGCCGTGATCGGGCATCTCGTCGATGCCGCCCGCCCGCGCCGTGCGCGTGAACGTCAGGATCACGAGCGCGACGACGAACGCGACGTGCCTCTTCGTGTTTGCGGGCCGCTCCCGGCCTCCTCGCGCGCTCCGCTCGCTCGTGCGCACTTACTGGCAGCCCTCGGTGCCGGGCGGGAGCTGCTTGCACGGGGCGCAGAGCTCCTCGTCCTCGCAGCTCCCCTGAATGAGGCCCGCGAAGATGCCGCCCTTGGTGATGATGCAGCGGGAGAGGCACACGCCGTTGCCGGAGAGTCGCGCCTTGCACGCGCGCGGCTTCGAGATCCCCACGAACTCGTTCGGCGCGCAGAGCGGCGTCTCGCCGGAGCACGTGGCGGGGCCGAGCGACGAGGCCGCGCTGCCCGCCGCGGCGGTCGGCACGCAGCGCCCCTTGCCTTCGCAGCACGGCGCGAAGAGCTTCGCCGGCTCCTTCGGCTTGTCGCACGGCACCTGCGAGCACGAGCCGGTATCGACGCCGGTGCGCGGGTCGAAGCAGGGCGCGCAGCGCTCGTCGGCGTCGCAGTCGGCGACGGGGAGCAGGTCCTTCTGCGCCCCGATCTCGGGGACGCCCGCGTTCACGCAGCGTCCTTCCGCGCCGCCCAGCGACTTGCACGTCTTCGGCACGTAGCCGCCGGCGCGAAGGACGGACTTCTTCGGAGCGCAGAGGCCCGTCTTGCACTTCGCGAGCTTCGCCGCCTGCGGTCCTTCGACGAGGGCGGCGTCGACGCAGAGCATGTTCGACGAGCACTCTTCCTGTTTGAAGCCGCTCTCCTCGAGGATGGGCTCGTCCTGCGGGCACTTGCCCGTGCGCGCCGCGGGCTTCTTCGGTCCCTTGCACTCGTGCGCGGCGCCGAGGAGGCAGATGCCGGTCGCCTTTCCCGTGACGGGGTGACCGCACGGCGCGCAGACCTGCTCGCCCTCGCATTGATCCTTGGTCGCGGCCTTCAGCTGGTCGTAGTTGCCGAGGATCTCCTTCGCGAGCGGCCAGAAGCAGCGACCTTCGACGCCGAGGACCGACTCGCACTTCTTCAGCTCGATCTTGGATCCCTTCGCGACGACCTCTTCGGGTACGCACGACATCTCCTTCGGGCAGTCCGCCGCCTCGAACTTCCCCGCGTTGTCGCCGGTGAGGAACAGGTCGGGAACGCAGCGGCCTTTCGAGCCCTTCGTTCCGGTGCAGACCTTGAGGATCTTCGGGTCCTGCCCGTCGTTCGGCTCGGTGCAGGTCGCCCCGTCGTTCGTGTTGGCGACAGCGGCGATCTGCTCACTGAGATCGCCCTCGGGATCGACCTCCCCGCACGCGCCGACCCCGAGAACGACTCCCACCGCCGCGAGCAGAATTTTCCGCACGCCCCCACCACAGCAACCGTCGCGCCACCCGCCGAAGCCCTGAGATCAGGCAGATCTCATCGAGCCACCGCCCGCGGATGTTTCACCAGCTTTACGATTGTCACGCCCCGCTTACGGCTCCGCGCTCCGCAGCAAGCGGAGCGGGGCTCCGGCCGCTGCGCTCCTCCGGCCGCCGCCACGCCGGTCGACCCTCGCGCTCCGCTCCGGTTATCGTAGGGAGGTGCTCTTCCGCGATCGCCTGCTCGCGACGCTTCGGGCCATGCGACCGGTCCTGGAGGTCCCCGGCGTCATCGTCGCGGGCTCGGAGATCCCGAACCTCCTCGAGGTCGACGCGGCGTCCACGCTGGTCGTCTCGGAGGACGTCGACATCGCGGTCCCGGTGTCGGCGGTCGATCGCGTGCGACGTGCGCTCGCCCTGGTCGAGGGATTCTCGCGCTCGTCCGAGGAGCCCTCTGTCTACCTGCCGAGCGACGAAGTGCGCCTCGAGGTCAACTTCATCGGCGTCGACGAAGCGATGACCAGCCTCGACGCGTCCTACGTCCATTCGGATCCGGAGCTCCCCCTCCTGGTCTTCGGCGCACTCGCCTTGCTCCTCCCGCCGCGCTTCATCGAGCTCGGCGATCTCCGCGTCCCCGTCGCGTCGACCTCGGGGCTCATCCTAGAGAAGCTGATGACCGAGCGCTCCGGGCGGAAGGGCGATCGCGACCTCCTCGTCGTCGCCGGGCTCCTCCAAGTCGCGACGGACCGAGACCTCGCCGAGCTCGTCGAGCGCGCGAAGCAGCTGCGCCAGGACCTCCGCGACACCGTCAAGTCGAACCTCGCCATCCTCTCCCTCATCGACGCAGCCACGTCGATGCCTGATCCGCGCGCTTCGCGCGAGAAGGTCGCGGCGCTGCTGGCCGCGCTGGAGAAGGGAGAGCGCGATGGATGAGTCGAAGCTCCACGAGCGCGCGAGGGCCTATCGAGAGCGTGTCGCCGTGCGAGCGTGGCAGCAGCGCCAGAAGCGTCACGCCCACGGGGTGTGGGATCGCCTGCGGCGCGCGCTGGCTTACTCGGAGCGAGTCTACGGCGTGAGCGACGAAGAGCTGTCGCGGCTGCTCATCGCCGGCGCAGAACCGCTCGCCGTCGGAGGCGCCATTCACCCACCCAAGCAGATCCTCTTCGTGGACGAACGGCTCGCGTCCACCGTCGTCGGGACCCTGCTGCCCGCTTCGCTCTCGGCGCAGACGCTCGAGGCGAGCAACTGGGTGCTGGTGCCCTTCGCAGGGATCGAGCCGCTGGCGATCTGCCCCGCCGACCGCTGGTAGCCCCTCCATCACGCACAGGTGACACGTCCTCTCCGGAGCGACGCAACATCCGCGAGGTCGCGAGGCGGTCAAGACGAACCCGGGCTTCATCGCGGCTGAGCTCAGGCTCATGGGCCAGCGCATGGAACGTCATCCACGAGCGCCAAGCTGGTGCTGCTGCCCTCGACATCCAGCCGAACGGCATCGTCGTCCTCGCGATGCGGGACGATCCGCCGCCTCCTGGAGAGACCTCATGCACTGTGATCGTACATGCCAGTGTACCCGTACGCCTTTCCACCGAGTCTCGCGACGCTCCAGAAGGCATCGACCTTGGCTTTGAGCTTCACGAGGCGCTCTTCTTCGTCACTCGATGCTCATGCGGCCCCTGCTACTTGCAGTTCGCGGCTTCCCCGTCCGTGCTCAGGCTGCATGTCCGCCGCGCGGGACACACTCGCTGCATCTTCCACTCGTAGTCTTCCGACCAGGAGACGCTCTCCGAGCGCGAGAGAATGGGAACGAGCGATAGGAGCCAGGCAGACGAGCTTTCCCATGGTGAGCTTTTCTTGGGAAAGCTTCACCTCTGTCACATGCGGACGCGAAAGACTGCGCAATCGGTGCTCCCGAGATCCCAGGATGCGCGAGCCGGCAGCCAGTACTTGGGGGCGAGCTCGAGGTACTTGCCAGTACGGCATGACGCGGATGACGTCGGCGAGGTAGCTCTCTCGACGTCGAGGCGCCGTGGAGCCGGCACGAGGCCCATGTCCGTGAAGCCGCATAGTTTGGGTGGCGTCTGACCGGGGAGACCCATCAGGCGAAGCTCCCCGACGAAGCTCCCGAGTTGCGGGAGCGCGAGTGCGCGGGCCGTAACGACGAGATGAACGACCGGTTGAGGCCCGAGCGCCGAGTTTGCACAATACTGGGAAGGCGGCAGGCGATCCCGGTCATCGAGCGTGGGGAGCGCCGCTTGGCGGGGTAAAGGCGACGGGTACGCGCACAAGGCCATGGGTTGAAGCAGGGAAGGGCTCTTCGTCCCGTCGAGAAATCCGGCGGAAGCAAGGTAGTCACGCGTATCGGCGGAGAGACCGCGCATCGCCGAGGCGAACGCGGCGACGATTCGGCCTCAATCGAGCCGCCGACAGGTATCCGTGGAGAAGGCGTGGCGCGCGCCCCTTCCCGGGAACGCCGCCCGGGGCACTTCAGTGGGGTCGACGATAGGTATTGGCGAAGCGATCTTCTCGGCGTCGACCCAGCCGATAAAGCAGTTGCGTCGGGAGCTTCAATGAAGACGCCCGATCTCATCGGCGGGGAGTAGGGACGTTGGCGTGAGGAGGATTGTAGCCAGCGATTGCTGGTTTGCTGGTGACGGCGTTGTAATCTGGAGGCTGTGAGTGGCGTTCGCGCGATTGAGAGAGGGGAGCGGGCGGGCGTGGTCGCGATGCTGGTGGCGGCGTTCTTCGAGGATCCGCTGTTTTGCTGGTTCCTTCCGGAAGAGGGAGAACGCCGGAAGTGGCTCGGCTGGTTCCATCACCGCGTCCTCAACGAGACGGAGCCGCTCGGCGGTGCGTACACGCTCGAGAGTGCGCCGTCCGATGGGGCGGTGCTCGTCTATCCGCCGCGCGCGTGGCCGCCGCCTGCGCTCCGCGTCCTCGCTGCGTGGCCGCTGCCGCCGGCGATCCCGTCGTGGCGCTTCTTCCGCCGAGGGCTCCACGTCGACCGCCGCATTCATGCCTCACATCCCTCCGAGCCGCATCTCTATGTCTACGCGCTCGGCGTCCACCCGAAGCAGAAAGGCAAAGGGCTCGGCGGCGCCCTCCTCCGGCATGCGCTGGCGATTGCCGACAAGGCGGGAACCGCGAGCTACCTCGAGACGGCAAACCCCGTCAACCTGCCGCTCTATCGCAAGTTCGGATTCGAGACGACGAGCGAGATCGCGACACACGGCGGCCCGCCCGTGTGGACGATGGTTCGAGGCCCATCACGAGTGGCGTGAGGCCGGAGCCCGACCCAACGACGAGACGGACACAACCGCCCGGTCCGTCTCGCCCTGCGGCCGGCGAGACGAGATGACGATGCACGCAAGTACACAGTCTCGAAAAGGACGGGCCTCCGGCGCTCGTATCGCCCGATTGATAACGAACCTCGCCGGCGCGCAGGACTCGCGGCTCGCGGTCACCGGCGCGAGGCACGCCGTGACTCGCGCTTCACCGAATCGTGGCTGGCGAGGACCACGATTCGCGGTCGCCGGAATCGCGACCGACCTTGAGGCAAGCTCACCGGTTCGCCGGAATCGTGAACGCGAGATGCAACGATTCGCGGCTCGCCTGTCGTTTGACGTCGTGTCGGCGCGACTCGCGGTTTCGCGAATCGCCAGCGGTTGGGCCTACTTCTTCTTTTCGGCGTAGTACGTCGTGCCGCGGCGCTCGCCGGCTTTGCTGAGGGAGCCGCGCTTCAGGCCCTCGAGGATCGGACGCGGGACTTCTTTCTTGTCGAGGCCGAGCTCGGCCCCGATCTGCTCGGCGCGGAGGCCGGGCTTCTTCTTGAGGAGCGCGACGATCTGGTCGAGCGTTGCGTCGATGTCGGCCAGCGAACGGCGCGCGAGACGCCCCGATGACGTCTTCTTCGTACGCAGCGCGGGCGCGCCATTGCTCTTCACCGCAACGGGCACCTTCGCCGGGGTCGCCCTTGCGGGCGCTCCGCCGCCCTGGCTGAGGCGGACCAAGTCGTCAATCGAGAGGTCTTTGAGGGAGGCGATGATTGCCTGCGCGAACTCGGTGGCATGAGACTCGATGATCGTCTTGAGGTCACTCATGGGCTTGCATGATACACTCTTTCGCGAATTGGGCACTAAGAAAAGCCACTACCTGCTCCTTTTGACGATCAGCGCCTGCGGCGGTGAGCCCGCCGCAGCTCCGGTGGCGCCGAGCCATCCAGCCGCAACCGTGCCGATCGCCCATGTCCCGGCCGCGGGGGCGGCCGAAGCCGGCGCGCCGGTCGAGACGACCGAGCTCGCCGTCGGCGAGGCGATCGTCGTCGAAGGCGGGCCTCTCGTGGAGAACGGGAATCCGACGAGCGAGGCGATCGATTGTCGAATGACGCTCCCTGGCCTCGTGGTCGTCGTCGGACGCGAGCCGGGCGACGCCGCGCTGCGACTCATCGGTGGCGGGACCCGGAGCTTCCACGTCGTCGCCGAGATCTGCCGCGAGCGTCCGCTCCACCCCGTCGTCCTCCTCGACGTGGAGGACCACGCGGAGATCGCGCTCGACGGCGTGCGGGCGGTGGAAGCGCTGCGACGCGATCCGTTCCCGGGTCCCGCGAGCGCGGCGACTCGGACCGGCGGCTTCACGATCGAAGGCCGCGCGCGAGGACGGTCGACGGTCCTCGTCACGAAGGCGACGGGCGACTACGAGCTCTACGACGTGCTCGTCGGCGGCCTCTGCGCCGATCGCCGCTACCCTGCTCTGGCACCAGCGATCCCGCCGGGCGAGCTCGGACCGAAAGGCGACGGCACCTGCGTCCGCCGTTCGCCGAAGAAGACCACGCCGGCGCCATGCCCCGATCGCAAGAACCTCGACGCGCTCCCCGACAGCGCCCTCTCCCGCCTCGCGTGCGACTGGGCCGCCAGCTGCGACCGCAGAGGCGAAGAGGGCTGCTGCGTCGGCTGCACGAACCCGTTCGCGGTGAAGCTCGCGCGTGCCTGCGCGATCCGCGCCCTCCGCGCGAACACCTGCCCACAGGTGCAGAAGATCTTCGATACCCCTGGCTGCGCCCAATGAGGCGCCGCTTCCTTCTGACGTCGGTTGACAATCAGGAGCGCCGACGACTAGGGTGCCCGCACTGCCGAGAGCAGTGGCCCGGGGCGTAGCGCAGCCTGGTTAGCGCACTAGACTGGGGGTCTAGGGGTCGGAGGTTCGAATCCTCTCGCCCCGACTGGTTCCGGAAGGCAGAAGGCCTCCGGGACCTTTCGGTTTTCTGGGCTCATGCTCGCCAGCAAAGGCAGCGCCGTGAAGCCCCGTTTCCAGCCGTTTCTGCGCATCGATGGTCGTTGATCGCGATCGCTCGCGTCCTCGCACCCCTCCGTGCGCCAGCGCGGGTTCGAACGCTGCTCGAGTCCATCGTCCCCTGCGAGGCGCTCG
>JAHBWE010000036.1 GCA_019637155.1 Labilithrix sp.
GCTCAGCGGGCGGGCGCGGGGCGCGGGGCGTGCTCAGCGGGCGGGGGCGGGGCGGCGGGTGTGTACGTCGTGGGAGGGTTGCTCGACGGGGGTTGGTGTGACGGTGAGGGCGATGGCGACGAGGAGGATGGTCGCGGCGATGACGAAGACGCCGTACTCGAAGCGGTGTGCGGTCTTCGCGGCCAGGGCGCCGCCGGCCACGAACGAGAGGATCTTGCCGAAGCGGAGCCAGGCCCAGCGGAGCTCGTTCCTCGCGTCCTTGCCGGATCGGAGGGCGCTGCGGACGACGTGACCGGCGAGGTCGGTCGCGGGTCCCGTCATGTGCGTGACGCGGATGCGGCTCGCGGTGGAGGCCGCGACGGCCGCGTTGATCATTCCCATCGCGAGGGCGAGGAGCGCGAGCATCGGGAAGACGCTCCCGGTCACGTCGTTCTCTTCCCCGAACTCGCCGAACGCGCCGGCGTGCCCCGCGAGCGCGACCGCGAGGAGGACGCCGCACGCGCCGAGCGCCGGCAGCGCGTAGGCGAGGAGCGGCTTCTGCTTGAGCTTCTCTGCGGCGAAGACCGCGAGCATGCCGCCGCCGATGAAGGCAAGGACGATGGCGGTGATGTGAAGCGCGAGCGAGCGCTCCGTCGCGACGGAGGTGACGCTGCCGGTGACGTGCGAAACGACGCGGTTCGACCCCATGAACGTGGCGGCGTTCACGAAGCCTGCGGCTGCGGTAAACGCCACCCAACCGGCGAGGAGACGCGGCTGAAAAATACGATCTTCGTGCAAGCCCATGACCAGACGGCATGGAGCAAGTTGTTTGCCGAACCGCCACCGCCACGAACTCACGGCATTTCCGATGCTTGCGCTGCATCCCGCGTCGGGGCACGACGACGCGCGTCGGAAGAGGCCGACGCTTCCTGCAGCGCGAGCGGAGCGGAGGACCGAGCGGGGGCCGCGGTCGCGCTCGTCGACTGGATCCGGCGGCGGACCTCGACTACACGGTGCCTCACCATGCAGCCCTTCCACGCCGTCGTGAAGAACGGTCGCCTCACGCTCGACGCTCCGAGCGATCTCCCCGACGGCCAGGTGGTGGTCCTGCTCCCGCTCGAGGAGCTCATGTCCGCCGTCGAAGACGCGGACGACGACGGCGAGCTCGCGATCGGCTTCGTGCCGTACGTGCCGCAACACGAGTTCCGCAAGCCGAAGGCCATCACCGCCGCCTCACTCATCGACGAGCTCAAGTCACTCTGACGCGCCAGCACGCGACGCCCGCGACGCCTACGGTGGCGCGCGACGCGCTGTAGCGCGAGCCCGGACGCCACGCGCAGGGCTCGCGACGGCGGACGCTGCGAGCCCGCCTACTTCGAGGGCTCGTTGCGCTTTGCGAGGAGGTCGGCGAAGGTGCCGAACTTGGCCTCGCGCTTCACCTGCGCGCGGTACTGCTGGTAGGCGTTGCGCTCGGTCTCTTCGTTGAGCGCCCGGATCGAGAGCTTCAGCTCGCCGCGGCGCGGGTCCTGCTCGATGATCTTCGCGTCGAGCTCCTTGCCGACCGGGAAGAGCTTGCGGAGCTCGGTGCCGCGGGGGGTGCCGGTCGCGGCGGCGCTGATGAAGCCGCGCGCATGGCGTCCCGTCGCGCCGAGGATGCGGACCGCGAGGCCGCCGGTCTCGATCGAGACGACGACGACCTTGACCGTGCGGTGGACCGCGATCTTCTGCGGGGTCTCGTTCGCGGCTTCGCCGGTGGGAGCGGGGTGGAGCGCGATGCGGTGCTGCCTCGCGTCGACCGAGGCGACGACGACGTCGATCTCGTCGCCGACCTTCACCACTTCCTCGGGATGCTCGATGCGCTTCACCGAGAGATCGGCGGTGTGAATGAGACCGTCGATGCCCGGCTCGAGCTCGATGAAGGCGCCGAACGGCTGAAGCCGCGCGACCTTGCCTTTGTGCTTCGTGGCCGGCGCGTACTTCGTCGCGACCTCGTTCCACGGATCTTCGACCGCCGCCTTGCGCGAGAGCCAGAGCTTCCCGCGCTCGTCGAGGCGAAGGATCTTCACCTTGCACGTCTCGTTGACCTTGAAGACGTCCTTCGGCTGATCGGCGCGGTTGTGGCTCATCTCGCTGAGCGGGACGAGCCCCTCGATGCCGCCGACGTCGACGAACGCGCCGAACGGCACCACCGTGCGCACGACGCCGACGACGATGGAGCCCATCTCGAGGTTCTTCAGCGCCTCGTCACGGCGGTCCTTCGCCTCCGCCTCGAGCAGCGCGCGGCGCGAGAGGACGACGTCACGACCGCGCTTCGCGTACTGCGTGACCGCGAACGGGAGGCGCTTGCCGACGAGATGGGAGAGGTCCGCGCCCGGGCGGAGCTCCACGTGCGAGGCCGGCGCGAACGCGCGCAAGCCGTCGACGTCGACCTCGACGCCGCCCTTGATCGTGCCGGTGACGAGCCCGAACACCATCGCGCCGGACTTCGACGCCTCCGCGACGATCGGCTTCGCCTTCTGCACCCGCTTCGGATGATGCGTCAGCACGACGAGACCGCCGCGCCCCCCGTCGTTGTGCACGAGCCCAACGAACGGCGCGCCCGGCTCCAGCACCACGCGCGGAAGCTGCGGCGGCTTCTCCTCCGCGCCCTCACCGGACGACGCATCTTCGGCAGAAGCTGCCTCGCCGGCCGCGGCCTCGGAGGAAGCCGGCGCGCCGAATGCCACGTCCGCGCTTGCCCCAGATGCCGCGTCCGCCCCGAACGCCGCGCCTGCCGCAGCAGCGCCGACCGTGGGGGCCGCGGGGGCCTCCGCCGTGGCCGCGGATGCAGCGGCCGCCACAGGGGCAGCATCAGCGGCGCGAGCAGCGTCCGCCCCAGAAGCAGCGTTCGCACCGGATGCGCCCGCCCCAGGAGCAGCGTCCGCACCGGATGCGTCCGCCCCAGATGCCGCGTCCACCCCGGATGCGCCCGCCCCAGGAGCAGCGTCCGCTCCGGATGCGCCCACTCCAGATGCCGCGTCCACCCCGGATGCGCCCGCCCCAGGAGCGGCGCCCGCCCCGGATGCATCGCCCGCCACAGCTGCCGCGGCGACGCCAGCAGCACCCGCCGCGGGGGCCGCGCCGGATGCAGCGCCCGCCCCGGATGTGCCCGCCGGCGTCGCCGGCGCAACGCCCGCGTCGGCGCGAGCAGCATCCGCCGAGCCTGCTGCCGAAGCGCTCGCGCCAGAAGCCTCGACCGGGACTGGAACCGAAGCCGACTCCGTGCTCGCCCCCGCTTCCGACGCTTCCGACGCCTCTTGCGTATCTCCCGGCTCCGACGATTCCCCCGCGTCGTCGTCTGCCGCCTTCGCGCCGCCGGCCGAGGCTGCGCGCGCGGCCGCGATCTCGTCGGCCTCCTTCTTCGCCGCCTTCTCGTACTCCTCGATGTCCTCGTCGGTGATGAGGAGCTCGCGGAGGTCGAAGATCGCCTTCGCCTTGCCCGCGAGATCGGCGAAGAGCGCGTCTTCGGTGACCTCGATGACCTTGCCGAACACGACGTCACCGACGTTGAACGCCGGCCGCTCGCGGTCCGGCCGCGGCTCGCGCTTCGGCTTCGGCGGACGCTGCGCCTGTCCACCCTCGCCCGCCGACGAGCCCGCGCCCGCGCCCGCCGCGGCGCCCTCGCCGCCCTCCGTCGTGGCACCCTCGGCCGTCGCGCCCTCCGCGCCTGCGCCCTTCTTCTTGCGACGACGGCGGCGGCGCTTCTTCTTCTCGCCCCCTTCCGCCGGCGCACCGCCCTCGACCGCCGCGACCTCGGTCGAGCCGCCCTCGTCGTCGCCGCCCTCGTCATCGCCTCCGGACGCATCCGGCGCCGAAGGTGCGGGCGCGGGTGCAGGTGCAGGTGCGGGCTCGGGCGCTGCCGCTGCAGCGTCGGGTGACGGAGCAGCGGGAGCAGGAGCAGCAGCGGCCTCGGGAGCCGCGGCGGGGGCGTCGTTCGTGTCGGGGGTGTTCGGGTCGGTCATGACGGAGCTCGCTCGGGCTCGGACGTGGAGAATGCGCGGAAAAACAGCTCCCCTTCCAAGGGGAGGGGCACCTTAGCGCAGGGAAAGGCACCCGCGCCAGGGGGGCAGAACGTTAAGTCACCGCCGCCGCGACGCCAGCTTTTCTCGCGCTCGTCCGCGCCGGGCGCGTCCCCGCCGGTGCGATGGCGTCGTAGGCGAGGCCGTGTGCCGCAAGGCGGTTCTGGTAGTAGAAGAGGAGGCGCGTGTCCCGGAGGACGAGCTCCGCCCCTCTCGGCGCGAGGACCTCGTTCGTGTGGTAGCCCGCGAACGCGCGGAGAGCGTCGTCGACGATCGCGTCGCCGCGCTTCCCCTTCATCGTCGGCGACACGACGATCTCGCCGCGCGCCTCGAGCGCGTGGAGGCGATCGAGCAGCACGTCGACGTCCTCCGCGAGCTCCGCGCGCGGGACCGTAACGTCGTCGCGATGGCGGAGCACCGCGAACAGGTCCGCCTTCCCCACCGCGCGGCGAAGTCGCTCGAACGCGCAGGCCGCGACCGCGTGCGTCGCGAGGACGACGGTGTCGCGCTTGTACGCTTCGACGATCTTGTCGCCGAGCTCGCGCGTGTACTCGGCGTCGCGCACGTGATCGAGCGCCGGCTTTCCGTCGCGCCCCACCACGTAGCTCGCGGCGTCCACCGCGCGCCCCCGCGCATCGTGGCTCCGCCCCTCGTCGTCGACGAAGTTCCCGAAGCAGTCGAGCGGCCGCGAGTAACGGATGACGCACGCGCCGTCGAGCCCGAGCAGCTTGTTCGAGAAGGACGCGACGCGGCCGATGCGCGTCGACTCGTCGTCCTCGATGATGTACCGCGCCTTCCCTTCCTCCTGGAGGAAGTCGTCGATGAGCGTCTCCGCCTCGAGCGTGAGCAGGTAGTTGATCGTCGCCGGCACGAAGAACACCGGCTGCCGCTTCCCCCGCACCGTGGTGCGCGCGAACGCCTCGATCGCGGTCCCCGCGAGCCCGAGCTTCAGCTTCCGCTCCACCCCGCCCGAGCGCGAGCGCGTGCCGCCGGGGAAGAAGAGCGAGTGATACCCGCGCTCGATGAGCACGCACGAGTACGTCTTCAGCACCTCTTTGTAGAGCGAGTGCCGCAGGCGGCGGTCGACGCGGTAGGCGCCGAGGTTGTGCATGAAGTAGCTGAGGACCGGGTTCGTGAAGAGGTTCTTGCCCGCGCCGTACACCGCCGGCGGGAACCCCGCGCGCTCGATCGCGAACCCGAACACGACGGAGTCGAGGTTCGAGAGGTGCGTCGGCACGAACACGATCGTGCCGATCTCCGAGAGGCGGCGGATGTGCTCGCGCGGTCCCTGGACGACGATGCGGCTGTCGAGCGCGCGGAGGTCGAGCGAGCCGGGGAGGTTCTTGATCGTCTCGCGCGGCGAGAGGAGCGCGCCGAGGAGCGGGGCCGTGACCTTCGACGCGAACTTGTAGACGCGACCGTCGAAGTTGCCGGCGACGTCCCAGGCGTAGCGCTCGGCGTAGCCCTTCAGCCGATCGCGCAGCTCCGCGTCGGACATCCGCCCGAGCTGCGCGGCGAGCGTGCGCCACTCCGCGAGGTCCGGGTGCCCGGTGTTCTGCAGGCGCTTCGTCTCGAGGTAGGCCGCCTCGTTCAGCGCGAGGAGCGGATCGCGTGTCTGTTTGGCGATCCGGTCGACGACCTCCTCGACGATCGAGGACCGCGCGGCGTTGAAGCCGAAGATGGGTGCGCTCACCCAGCCATGAGACCCCGCGCTCGCCCGTTCGTAAAGGCACGTCCGATCCGCCGGCGCCCTTCGTGCGTAAGGCCCTTTGCACGAATGAAACTGGACGAGCTCCTCGCCGCGGCGCTCACGCCACGACCGGAACGCGTCGAGGACGGCATCCTCGCGGTCGCGCCGGAAGGCCCCGCCCTCCACGCCGCGCTCCGCGACGCACGCGAGTCCCTCTCCTACCTCGGCCGCGCGCTCGACGCGGAGGCCCCCGCCCCGTCGTTGCGCGCGAAGCTCCTCGCCACGCTGAAGGCCCGCGCGCCGCGCCGCGCGCTCCTGGTCGTCGACATGATCGCCGATCACCTCACGCCGGGCGCGCTCCTCGAGGTGCCGCGCGCCCGCGCGGTCGTGCCCGCGCTCCAGGCGAGGCTCGACGCCGCGCGCGCGGCCGGCGTCCCCGTCGTCTACGTGCTCGACGAGCACGAGGCGGACGATCCCGATCTCGACGCGTGGGGCACACACGCCGTCCGCGGCAGCGCGGGCGCCGAGGTGTGGCCCGACCTCGCGCCGCGCGCGGGCGATCGGATCGTGCGGAAGCCGAGCTACAGCGCGTTCTACGAGAGCACGCTCGAGCCCCTCCTCGACGAGCTCCGCGTCGACACCCTCGTCTTGACGGGATGCCTGACGGAGATCGGCCTGACCGCGACCGCGACCGACGCGCTGCAACGCGGCTTCGCGGTCGAGGTGCCGCCTGACACGCAAGCAGGCTCATGCGCCGAGGCGGAGACGGTCGCGCTCGGAACGCTCCGCATGATGGCCCCCTTCGGCCCCGCCCGCCGCGCGAGGCTCGAGCGCATCGCGGCGTAGAGGAAGGGCTCAGAAGCAGGCGCCGGCGTCGGAGTCGCCTTCGGTGGCGACACGTTGGCGCTCCGCGGTGCACGCGTCGGCGTCGAGCTTGAGGATCACCTCGCGCGCGAGCGTGCGGGCGATCGCGCCTTTCGGCAGCTCGAACACGCACGAGCCGAGGCGCGCGCACGCGTTCGGCGGCGTGCACTCGCCGAGGCAGCCCGACAGCGTGCAGTTCGTCACGGCGCGAAGGAGCGGGAGGTCCTTCTGACACTCGTCGATGCACGTCGCGTTCACGAGGCACTCCTTGATGCACTCGAGCCCCTCGATGCAGGTGGGGTCCGCCGCGCACGCCTTGTTGGCCTCGCAGCACTTGCCCTGCTGGCACGTCGCGCAGGTCGTGTTCGGCGAGTCCGGAAGCCCGCACACGAACGCGGGGTCGACCGGTCCGGCCTCGGCGTCGGCGTCGGGCGCGGCGTCGGCGACGACCGGCGTGCTCGTCTCCGCCGCGCTCCCCGCGTCGGCGGGGAACAGCTTCGGCTCGTCGCCGAGGTCGATGATGGCCGCGCACCCGGCGAAGGAGCCGAGCAGCGCGACGACGAGCAGGGCTCGCTTCAAAACGAGCCTCCGAGGAGGACGCCACGAGGACCGACGCCGAGAGACACCTTGTTGGCTGTTTCCGTTTTTTTCGCGGTAAGCACGAGCGCCGCGCCGCCGAGGAGGAGCGCGCCGCCGGCGATGAACGACACGGTCGAGATCGTCGCGTTCGTGCGCGCGCTCCGGTCCGCTTCGAGCCCCTCCTGATCGCAGAACCCGCCCGTGCAGCGCTGATCGCGATCGCCCTTGAGCGAGAGCGCGCTGACGCCGAACGCGGCGCCGACGACGAGCCCGACGACCCCCACGCCGCCCACCGCGTAGCCGATCGTGCGCTGCGGGCTCCGCGACGGCGGCGGCTCCTCCCGCGGCGGGGGCGGGACGACGATCGCCTTCGGCGCGTCCTCGAGCGGCGGGACGTTCACGTTCGTGACGCCGGCGCCCTTCCCGATGACGACCTTCGCCTCGAAGGGGTTCTTGCCCTCGGCGCCGGCGACGAGCACGTGATCGCCGGGATCGATCGGGAGGAGCGTCGACCACGCGGCCTTGCCGATCGCGTGGCCGTCCAGCTTGATCTCGAGGGACGGGAGCGACTCGGTGTCGGGGGCGACGACCATGCGGAGGCGCGGGAGCTCCGCCTCGAGGCTCGCCATGTGGCGCCGCGCGAACGACTCGCGATCGTCCTTCTCCGCCGCCGCGGCCGACGCCGCGTCGCTGAACTCGGCCCACGCCGTCGCGGTCTTGCCCTCCTTCTCGTGGCAGAGCGCGAGGTTGATGAGGGTGCCGAGCGCCTGATCGAGGCGGTAGCTCTCCGCGAACTTGGCGCACGCCTCCGAGACCTTGTCTTGCTCGATCAGCTCGCGCCCTTCGCGGAAGAGCGCCTCCGCGAGGACACGGTCGGTCTGCTGCGCCATCGCGACGCTCGGCGCAGAGAGCGCCAATCCCAGGGCCAACGCGGCCCAGCCCGCCTTCATCGGCGCCATCCTAGAGGCAGGGCCTTTGGCCTGACAACCGCAGACGGTAGCGTTACGCTGGACGCTCGCATGGCCGCGGAGGGGAAGAATACCGCCCTGAAAGAGTGGGTGGAGTCGAAGCGAGCGAGCGTCGCGCCGCCGCCGGAGACGGCGCCGGATCCCGACGCCGATCCGAACCTCGCCGGCATCCCCAAGGTCGGCGAGGAGATCCTCGGCGGCAAGTACGTCATCGAGCGCCTCATGGGCGTCGGCGGGATGGGCGTCGTCTGCGCGGCGATGCACAAGCAGCTGAAGCAGCGCGTCGCGATCAAGTTCCTGTCCGCGACGATGCGCTCGCCGGAGCTCGTCGATCGGTTCGTGCGCGAAGGACAGGCCGCGGTCCGCATCAAGAGCGAGCACATCGCGCCCGTGCTCGACGTCGGCGTCCTCGACAACGGCACGCCCTACCTGCTGATGGAGCACCTGAGCGGCGCCGACCTCAGCGACTACCTCATCGAGCACAAACGCCTCTCGGTCACGGACGCGGTCGACTTCGTGCTGCAAGCCCTCGACGCGCTCGCCGTCGCGCACTCGGCCGGCGTCGTCCATCGTGACCTCAAGCCGTCGAACCTCTTCGTCACGCAGCGCTCCGACGGCTCGCCGCTCATCAAGGTCCTCGACTTCGGCATCTCGAAGGTCACCGACGCGGGCCCGAACCCGTCGTCCACGCTCACGCGTCCGGGCATGATGCTCGGCTCGCCGCGCTACATGTCGCCCGAGCAGCTTCGCAACGCGAGCGGGGTGGACCATCGCGCGGACATCTGGGCGATGGGCATCGTCATGCACGAGCTGATGGCGGGCGCGCCGCCTTACGACGCGGACACGTTCACCGCGCTCTGCGCCGCGATCGTGTCCGAAGAGCCGGCCCTGCTCCGCAGCGCCGTCCCCGACGCGCCGGCGGAGCTCGAGGCCATCATCCTCAAGTGCCTCGCGAAGAAGACGGAGGAGCGCTGGCAGGACGTCGGCGAGCTCGCGCAGGCGATCGCGCCGTTCGCCTCCGACGACGCGCGCCCGTTCGCGAACCGCATCACGAAGATCCTCGGCAAGGTCTCGCAGAAGACGCCGCCCGGCGCCTACCAATCGACGAAGCTGAGCCCCGGCACCCCGAAGCCGAACGAGCGCACGCTCCCTCTCGCCGCGCCGACGTCGTCCCCCTCTTCTTCACCGCTCGCGACGACGGACCCGCGCACCTCGACGCCACCGACCGATCCCCAGGTCAGCGCGCTCGCGGTATCGACCGCGAAGGCCGCCGCGCCGAGCCACGGCCGCACGATCGCGATCGGAGCCGCCGCCGTCCTCGTCCTCGCCGCGGTGGGCTTCATCGCCACGCGAAAGCCGAGCGAGCCAGTGACCGGCGGAGCGACGACGACGACCACCACCACGGAGCCAGAGCCGGAGCCGCCGCCGACGGCCACGACCGCCGCCGTCGCCGCGCCCACCGCGCCGGAGCCCGCCGTCTCCGCCGAGCCGGCCCCCGCCATCTCCTCCGCTCCCGCAGCCGCCGCCGCACCGGCGCCACTCGTCGTCGGCACACCACGCCCGCGCCCCTCTCAGAAACCCGCCGCGAGCACCACGCCGAGCGCTGCTCCCACACCCGCAGGCCCCTCCGAAGAAGACATGCTGAACCGACGGCGCTGAGACTGACCTCAGGGATTCCACGTATAGCGCGGCGCCGCCGGCTGCCATATCAACGGTCGGCACGCAGGGGAGCTCGAGGCGCGGGGGTGTCACGGCTCGAGCTCCCCGGCGCTGCGCGCGCCTTTGGCGAGGAGGAATCTCGTTGTGCGTCTCGCACGCCCGCCCGTCATCATCCCGCTCGTCGTTCTTGCGTTCCTCGTCGCAGAGGTCGATGCGACGGCACAAGAGCGCGCCGACGTGGTCACGCTGCGGGACGGAACCCGCATCGAGGGCGTCGTCCAGCGCAACGTCCCCGGTCGCTTCGTCGTCATTCGCACGCTCGATGGAATGGAGCGCACGCTCACCTGGGAGAAGATCGACGAGATCGACATGCGCGCGCCGCCGAGCACGGCACCGGCGGCAGCGACCGGCGCCGGTCAGATCAAGACGACGACCGAAGGCCAGGTCGACGCCTCAGGAGCGCGCTTTGCGCAGACGACGGACTGCACCGACGCGAAGGGGGATCCGAAGTGCCATCGCGAGGTGGCGGCGACGGCGAACGCGAGCGGAGTAAGCGCCCAGTACGCCGCGGTGAACGACTGCCAGACGAGCCCGAACGATCCGAAGTGCCGCGAGGAGACGAACATCGGTGTCGGCACCGGCGGCATCGGTGCATCGTTCAAGCGCGAGACGGTCGAGCGCGTCACCGAACGTCCGAACGGAGCGGTCAACTTCGGGATGGACCTCGGCGGCGGCGGCCTCGTCGGTGGCACCGCCACCGTCGGCTTTCTCTCCGCGACGATGAAGATCAAGTTCCTCGTCGGCGGGAAGTTCCCGGGGGAGGACGGCGGCGGATGGAGCGGCCTCGCATTCGAGCCGACGCTGACCGGCCTCATGATCTTCAGCGAGCAGCCGGCGACGGAATACACGAGCGCATCGAGCGAGGTCATCGGCGGCCTGCAGGTCGGCGCGACCGCCGGCTGGCAGATCCTCTACTTCGGGAAGATGGACAAGAGCTCACTCAAGCAAGGCGGCTTCGGTCTCCTGCTCGGCGGGTTCGTCGGAGCAACGGGCATCGCGGCCTCGAGCGACATCGAGTTCAGCCCGAGCTACGGGCCGATCATCAACCTGAGCTTCCCTTCGTACAACGCGGGCACGGCGCACTACTCCGCGTTCAACTTGACCGGAATGGTGCTGCCCACCGGCGACGCGGGGACGCTCATCCTCGCCTCGCTCGGAGTCTTCTTCTGACGATCAGGCGGACATCATGCGGAGGAGCCTCGTCACATTTGCATTGCTCGCGCTCGTCGCGTGCGGCCACGCGCCGGCCCCGGTCGCGCGAAGCGCCAACGCCGCCACCATCACCGCCCACTCGCCCGTTGTCTACGTCGCGCCGGAGGTCGCCCTCGGCGGCGCGAGCGCCAGCGAGCTACGAACGAAGGGCTGGGACCGAGCCCTCGCGAACGAGGTCACGGATCGTTTCCGCGAGGTCGGTTTTCGCGTCGGGACGAGCCCGCTCGACTCGGACATCGTCGCGCTGGTCACCGTGTCGACGGTGGAGGTCGCGACGCTCGGCTCGAACGTCGTCCGCTTGAAGTCGAAGCTCGACGTCCAGCGCGACAGCGCCTACTTCGCCCAGACGACGTGGGAGCTGCGCCCAGCGGAGAGCGGCTCGGCGACCGTGACGGAGATCCTCCCGCTCATCGCGCAGAACCTGGTCTACAGACTCGCCGACAAGCCGGAAATCGCGGACCTCACGACGGACCACCCCGCCGCCCCGGCGCCACCCCCACCCGCAGCCGCCCCGGCGATGCAGGTCGCCGCGGCCCCCGCCCCGGCGCCGCCACCCCCGAGCGCCCCTCCCGACCCCACCGACATGATCGTGCTCCGCGACAAGACACGGATAACCGGCCGCGTGACCGACCAATCGCCAGGCGAATGGGTTACCATCGAAGAGAACGGCCGCACGCGCACATTCCCGTGGCACCGCGTCGACGAGGTGTTCGTAGCGCCGAGGCCGAAGTAGCGTTGCCGTCGCTGCGCTTCCGGCCATGCCGCGAGCAAGATGTTACGCGAACCCGTCGAGAGGGAGGGTCTACGTGATTTCCCTTATGTCAAAACCGCAAGCGGTCGGTAGGCTCGACTGCCCACACACCGGCCCACGCCGAGAAGAGGTGATGACGCGAAATGAGTCCCGACCAGGTCGACGACGCGGGCTGGAGCCCGGAGGATTGGAGCTCCTTCAACGAGCTCGCCACAGCGACGGTGGAGGAACACGCCCAGCTTCGCAAGATCATCCCCGAGGGTCCGAGCGCCCCCAACGCCTACCTCGTGGAGCTTCCCGTGGTCGCGCCCGGCGCCCGCGGGTTCCACTTCAACGTCCCCGACACGCGAAAGGTGACGCGCGTGCGAGTTCCGTTCGTCATCACGGCGGAACAACTACATGACACCGCGAACATCCGCGCGCTCATCGAACACGTGGCACGGGAGCTAGCGCTCTGGGAAGATCGCCTGCTCGCCTTCGGCCCTGCCGCCGCTGGTCCCGGCTCGATTCCGCCTGCCGGCGGTGCGCCTGCCCTCCCCAACCCGCCGAACGACATCAAGATCGAGAACGATCCTAGGACCGTGGGTCTCCTCAGCGGACAAGGACTGACCGGCAACGGCGCCGACGTCCTGGATCGCATGAAGCAGGGGGTTCGTTCCGTCCGCCGTCGCCTCCACACCAAGACGCTCAGTGCGGCGGTTGGTTTCGACGCCTATATGACACTCGTTCAGGATCCCAACCGACGCCTTGGCCTCGATCGCGCCCGCGACGTGCTCGGCAGCAAGGATGCCGCCCTCGCGTCGGTGCCGCCGGACGACCCCGCCTGCGGACGGGATGAGAAGCTTGCCGTCTTCACGCCCGATCCAGGCGTGCTCGATCTCGTCTGGGCTCAACGCCCGCGTATCTCCTTCGTGGGTACCGACAATGGCGATCTGAAGCTGCGGCTCGAGGAGGCTTTCCTGCTCCGGATCAAGAACAGCTCCGCGATCGCGGTGGTGGACCCCTGATGGGACTGCGTCCGCCCAACGTACGGCGCGCGCGCGCGTCCACGCGCGCCGAGGCGAACACTCGAGCGAGCGCTCCCGAGCGCGCGGTAAGGCCCATCCCAGAACGGCTCGGGCCCATCCGCTCAGCGGACACGCTCGTGCGTACGGAGCCCGCGACGACGACACCGGCCGCCGCGACATCGCCGATCGCTGCGGCGGTTTCCCAGGCCTATCAGGTCTTCGACCACTACCTCAAAGAGGGTAAGGAATACGCTGCAGGACAAAGCGCCTGGTACAGCGCGCCGCCGCCGGTGCCGAACAGCGCAGCCCCCGCGGGTACGTTCCCCGCCGCACCCGTCTCGATTCCAACGACAGACCTCGTATCGGCTGCGATGTGGCTCCTCGAACAAATGCGTGGCATGCCGTCGGTTGGCTCCCCTGCCCCTGCCCCTGCCCCAACCGCGAACCCGCCCCCGAAGCCTGCGGTGCCTCCCGCCAATTGGCCCCGACCTCGCTGGCCAGTCACCGGCGCGCAGCGCGAGCCAAACGCGTCACCGCCGACCACGCCGCACGGACGTTGGGTCGAGGACCCGATCGATGACGACGACAGACCAGATCGTGACGAGCCGCCCGCTGTACGCACGCTACCTCCGCCCCTCGCGCCCTTAGGCCTGAATGTGGTGGACGATGACCGGCCCGGCTTCGCACCTCTCGGTCTTATCGGCCCGTTCCGCTAACCAGCAGCATCATGGCCGGCTACGCTCTCAAAACTCCGACCCTCGTGAAGGAGGTGATGGAGGAATACGGGTCGATCGCGCAGAAGGCACTCATGAGCTTTCTGCCGGATCGAGAGCCTCGACGCTACCTATACGACTTGATCCGCGATTATCCGCAGCGCGGCGGGCGCGCGATGCGCCCTGCGATCTGCATGGCGACGGCACGAGCGCACGGGGCTCCACTGGAACGCACGCTCAACACGGCGACGTTCATCGAGCTACTTCACAACGCGCTACTCGTCATCGACGACATCCAAGACGAAAGCGACGAACGGCGAAAGAAGCCGACCCTACACCGCCTGCACGGCGTCCCCGTCGCGCTCAACGTGGGGTCGACGATGACCACATTGAGCCTCGTTCCGCTGCTCCAGAACGTCGACTCGTGCGGCCCGTTCCTTTCCCTGCGCCTATTCCAGCGCGCAATCGAGGTCGCGCAGCAATGCGCCGAAGGCCAATCGCTCGAGCTTGGATGGCGGCTCGACAATCTGCTCGAGGTCACGGAGGCCGACTATCTGAACATGGTCCTGCGAAAGACCTGCTCCTACTCGACGGTCTTTCCGATACGCGCCGGAGTCATGATCGCGACCGGCGCGCCTGACGGTTCCGACGCCGCGTTGCGCTACGGCTTCCTCCTCGGCGCCGCCTTTCAAATCCAGGACGACGTCCTCAACATCGCCGGTGACCACGCGCAGTATGGGAAGGAGCATGCCGGAGACCTGCTCGAAGGAAAGAGGACACTCCTCACCTGCCGCTTGATGTCTTGCGCGACCCCCGACGAGAAGACGTTCGCGCATCGATTCCTCGGCACGCCGCGGGCCGGCAAATCCGCTCGGGATCTAGAGCGGATGCTCGGCCTCATCGAGAAATACGATTGCGTCGAGTACGCACGGCGGTATGCGCAGGGACTCGTCGGCGCAGCGCTCCACGACTTCGACGCCGGGTTCGAGCACCTTCCGGCCTCACGGGACAAGGAGTTCCTGCGTGGCCTGAGCACCTGGATCATCGAGCAGACGTGAGCACTGCACGCATAGGCCTCGGTCTGATCGGACGGCCCCCCATCGCGGCGGCAACGCGAATGCGTATCCAGATCTTCCCGGTCATGGCGACGCTCTCACGACTTCAAGAGCTCTGCGACAGGCAATTCAACGACTTCATCCCGCCTTCGGTCGCAATCTTCCGCCCGGCGTTGCCGATGGTATTCTGCGGCATTCTTCATTATCCCGACATGGGAGGTCGGCTTACATGGCAAACGGGTTCGCTCAGCCAGAACGAGCTATACTTTCTGGTCCCCCTCGAGCGGTATCGTAAAGTAGACGGTCGCGAGGAGTTCGTCGAGCTTGGCGCCACGACTCCGTACATCTTCGTCGACAATCCCGAGTCTGTCGCAGCCGCGCGCGAGCGTTTCGGCATGCCGAAGGAGCTTGCCGAGTTCACGACGGATTTCCGTGACCTGCCCTGGGACGTCGGTACACAGCGCTATCTTCGAATCGGAGGCTGGGAACCGAGCACAAACGGACATCGTCTCGGACCGCTCCTCGACGTCGTCTACTCGACGAGCACGCCCTGCACCCCCGGGACTCGAGATGACGATCTCCCGCGGCCGACCACCCGCTTCGGGCTCCTCGAGTGGTCAAAGTTCGCCGAAAACGTAAAGCTCCTCGCTGAACGGACATTCGGAGCCGAGACGATCGATGGGATCTTGCGCCGAATCCAGACCTACTTCTCCTTGGTCCAGACGACGCAAGCCATCAGCCTCTTCAGCCTTCGTCAGTTCGCCGACCCAGAGGACGTCCGGCGCGCTCGCTATTCGGATTTGATCGCATTTCGAATGCAGGTCGCCGACCTTCAGTCTCTCGGGCTCCTCGGCAATGGACCGTTCCTCTCGCACTTCCAACTTCGCCTCCGGCGGACCGAGCTTCGTCCGATCGCGAAGGTGCTCGGGCTTCGCGTCAGTCAGCGCACCTCCGAATCGGCCGGCGGTACGAGCGAGTCGTACGAGGCGATCGACGCACTCGTCCCGTTCTACGCTCAGGCGGACACCGACCTGACGACTGCGGAGCGGCTCTGCTGGCATCACGACCAAGGCCGCGGCGGCAGCTGGCACGACGACGCGGGCAAGCTCTTGAGCCCGCCGGTGGCCGGACGCTTCAACACGCACTTTGGCCCAAGCGGCGCTTCGTTCCTGCAGCCTCAGGCCGACGTTCCGGTCCTCGACCTGAGATACCTCATGCTCGCAGCGCGGCGAAAGAGCGTGGAGCGATTGCTCGCGAAAATGCTGCCGGCCGAGACCCCGTTGAAGATCGCCGTCGCGGGGCGGAATCGCGAGGTCACTGGTCTACGACTCCTGTTCACACGGTCTCGCCTCGGCCCGTGGCGTCATAGGGGCGAGCTCGTCTGGAACGACGGGACGTATCTGTCGATCGCCATCCCCGTCGTCGCCAACACGGGGACCGGTACGTTCAACGCGAATTTCATGATCCAGGAGTTCTGCAACAATCCGTTCACGGTCCAGTCGATGCGCGCCATGCTCGGTGAACCGACGAATCACGCGCGCTTCGTTCCGGGCGACGCCGGATGGTTTGCGTCGACACGAGCGCTCACGACGGAGCTTGCGCTCTCCACGATGGCGGTCGACCGCACGTCGAGCGGCGCCTCCGTGGTCTGGTCGTCGTTGCTCGACGTTCTCAGCGTGGACTCCGAAGACCTCGGCGGGCTGTGTCTCGGCCCCGATGCCGTTCGCGATCTGCGGGAGGAGATATGGCCTCTCGTCAGCCAAATTCTGCCTTCGATCTCTGTCGGCCACATCCCGAGCCCGAGCTCACCGAATCGCAGCCTCCTCGATCGCGTGATGGTCACGTCCTTCTTGGAGGATCCGCTCGAGCGACGCGCGACTCGGCCCGATGCCAGCGGGCGCCAACGCGTCGTGAGGTTCTACGAGAACGTCACGTACCCGCTCGCTTCGCGGACCGGCCTTCTCGCGCTCGACGAAAGCTCACCGCTCGGGTCGAAGATCGCACGCCTGCCGTCAATGGGAGGTACGTTCGCGATTCCCGTCATTGCAGCTGGAGAGGCCGTCACCCGCGTCCGCATCGACCGTTTCGAGATCATCTCCGAGACCGTGCCGCAGCGGCGCGCGCGAAGCGCGTGAACGTCGTCGTCTACGGCGCGAACGGCTGGACCGGCTCACTCGTCGCAAAGACGCTCGAGCGACGAGGCGGCTTTCGCCTCGTCCTCGCCGGGCGCAACGAAGAAAAGCTCCAGGCGCTGCGTGCGACGCTGCCAAGCCGTCCAGAGGTGCGCGTGGCCGATCCCCGCGATCGCGCCGCCTTGGAACGAATGCTCCTCGGCGCTGACGTTATCGTCCACTGCGCCGGCCCGTATCGCGATCTCGGAGAAGCCATGCTCGACGCGTCTCTCGCGTTGGGTTGTCACTACTTCGATGTTTCCGGCGAGTACGAGTTCGTGCGCAGTATCTACGAGCGATACATGGGCGAGGCCCATCGTCGCGGCCTGACCTTCTGTCCAGGGTTTGCGGTGAAGGGAGTTTTCGGCGATTGGCTGGCATCGATCGCCGCAGGTCCAAGCCGTGAGCCCATCGACGAGGTCGCCGTCGCCTACGCCCACGCGCTTCGCGAGTATCTGTTCGCCAGTCCGGGGTCGATTCTCGCCGCCGCGAGCCAGGGCCTGTTCAATCAGCACGATCGCTACGATCCGGCCCGCTCGATCGCTCGGCGCTTCGAGTTTCCTCCCCCCTTCGGGGTCGGTACAGCGCTCCTCGTGCCGATGACGGACGAAGTGACGATACCTCGACACCTCCCCACACCGATCGTCCGCAACTACGTCGCCGTCGCCCCGGGAACACCCGCCAACGACGTTTGGGCAACGTTCTTCACGTCGCAACTCCGCGCGATGCCGCTGCTCGCAACCGCGATCCGCGCGAATCCAACGCTCTTCAAGACCCTGGGCGAGAGCCGCGCCATCGTTCCAACAGGCGTCACGTTCGCAGCGCTCGCGGAGGTCACGCGCAACAGACGCGTCCACCGTGCCGCTGTAACCCTTGCCGACGGCTACCAAGCAACTGCCGATATCGTTGCGTATGCCCTCCGCCAACTTCCGTCGGCTCCGCGCGGTGCCATCACGCCCTCGGAGCTCTGCGATCCCCGACGGGCGCTCCGCGAGCTCGCCCGAGCGCGACTCCTCTCGCTGCTGCGGTGGAGCGAAGCGCGATGAACCCCATCGTCGTCTACGGCGCAAACGGCCGTACCGGTAGACGCGTCGCCGAGACACTGCTCCGCCGCGGACTCCCCATCGTGGCGGGCGGCCGCGATCCGGTCGCCATCGCGGCAGTGTCGCAAGCGCTGGGCGTCGATGCACGCGTGGCGCCGGTGACGGACGCGGGCCGGCTCGTCGCCGGTGTGTCCGCCGTCGTCAACTGCGCTGGCCCGTTCGTCGAGACCGCCCGGTCCCTCGCCGAAGCATGTGTCGAAGCCCGCGCGCACTATCTCGACCTCAGCACCGAGCCCACTGCGATCCGATCTCTTATTCCGATGCACGGACCGGCGCGGCGCGCGAACGTCAAGATCGTTCCGGCCGCCGGTGCGACGGGCGCTCTCGGTGCGTGGGCGCGCCGTCTCGCAAACGAATATGCTTTGACGCCCCTTCACGATCTCGACGTCTCCTACGCTCATGGAGGCGCAAGCTTCCTCCGACCAACCCCGGGCGCGCTCCAGTCCTTCGCGAAGGAGGTCCTGCACCTTCTCGAGCCCGAGAAGGGTGGGTACCGGCTCGTGCCTCGCCGCGTGCTGTTCCCACCGCCATTCGGCCTCGGTCATGCGATTCAGACGCGTGGGCCCGACGATGTCGCGCTGCCAGAAGCGTTGTACCCTGCGCAGGTCCGTTCGTGGCTCTCGGTCGATCCGGGCACCGCTTTCAACGGCGTATGGACCGCCTTCCATGAGCCGTCCCTCTCGCGCGGCGCTGCACCGGCGATCGCAGCGATCTGGCGGGCAGCAGCGACCGCCGACATGAGAGCGCTCGCACGCCTCCTGCCGACTGCCGAGGAAGCCGCGTTCGCCATCGTCCTCGAGT
Source organism: Labilithrix sp. (assembly GCA_019637155.1). NCBI lineage: Bacteria > Pseudomonadati > Myxococcota > Polyangiales > Labilitrichaceae > Labilithrix > Labilithrix sp. The sequence goes on from JAHBWE010000036.1 coordinate 18,671, forward strand.
CGCAAGGCCCTCGCGTCGCAATCTCGGCGGCGAGCGGTCACGAAGCAGCCGCCCGGTCGGTGGAGCAGTGCCTGCAATGCCTCGATGCGGACTGCGCCGGCGTACTATCGGTCGATGTGCTCGTCCCCGCGCGAACGGCACTCCGTTCATTGAGCCGCAATGGCGTGATCCGCGTCTTTAGGGATGATCGAAGCCCACGATATCGCTGAGCGCTGGATATCCGCTCAGCGCGTGGGCAGCGAGCTTGCCAGACATGACGGCGGCCTCGACACAGCCGACGTTGAAGCTGCAGCTGGTCCAATCACCAGCGACGGTCAGGTTGTCGTACGAGCGGTCGAGCGGCGAGATTCGATACTTCGTCGAACCAGGAAGCGTCATGACGTAGCGGTCCGACGGATTCACGTTGCCAACCAAGAACTGCGCGGCGAGCGGGTCCTTACCCGCGTCCTGCCAATTCACGAGCTCCTCCCACCGTATGCGGTCGTCCTCACACCAGCCGGGCCAGAGACGCGGGAGCGCATTCGTGAGCCAGTGCCGCGCGTTCTCGCGCACGATGCCGTCGATGCGCGCCTGATAGCCCGCGTCGGGGGGGCCCGCCCGACGAACATCACTCTCGGGAAGGACGTTGCAGAAATAGGCTAGTCCGCATACGGAGTCGGATGGTGACCAGTCCTCCGCTGGAAGCAGGTGAGCCATATCCGACCACGTATCGAAGGGAAACTCGAAGGCGGTCATCGTGATAGGGCCGCGTTTCCAGCCGAGGTCCTTCATTGACGCTCGCGTCCAGATCTGGAGCGCTTGGGTCGCGACGCTTGCCATCGTGTCGGCCATCTTTCGCCACCGCGGATCGCGCTCGACGAGCTCGGAGCAGACATGCGGGACCGCCGCCCCGCCCACAGCCAGCACGACGAAGTCGAAGTCGTGGCCGACACGCAACGTCCTTCGTCGCACGTGTCGTTCGTCCCAGTGTGATTCGAACCGGCGACCATCACGAGCGAGCTGCTGTCCATTCACCAATTGTGACCAGTCGGGCGTCGCCGGCCACGATGGGAGACCGTGCACCTCGATGAGAGGTTGATACTCGTGGCCTATGACCTCGGCCTGCACCAACATTTCGAGCGCAGCGACATGCCCTGGAGCGTCATCCTGAGCGACGGTGCCGAGCTTCACGTCGGCAAGCCGATGGAAGAACTCGAAGCGCACTCCGCGCCGCCTCAACACCTCATAGAGCGGCCCGAAGATGACGTCGCCCATCCCCGCCTGCATCTTCCAGAAGAAGGCTCCGCGATAAGTGAAGAACATTCGAAGAATCGCGCGGATGGCCTGACCAGCAGCGAAGGACGGGCGCGTTCGATCGCCATCCAAGTAACCGAACATCAAGCTGTAGAGCCCGAGGAGAAAGGGGGAGCTTGCCGCCTCTTCCGAGCAACCGTTGCGACGCAACCAGTCGATGAACTCGAACTCGTCAAGCACGTCGAAGCCACGCGAGTCGACCAGCGCGCCGTCACGCATCAGTCCGAGGAGCCCAGCAACGGAGAGCTCCAACACCTCACCCGCGCGCTGTCGCTGCGGCTCGGAGCGCGACGAGGGCCGCAACAGATCGAGACCACGCAACACGGCGGCGCCGAGCTGCGCGACGATTGCCGGCGCGCCCGTCACCGGCGCGAGCGCGACGAGCCGCGCGAACGTCCGGAGCTGATTCTCGACGAGGCCCGCCACGGTCTCCACCGCCCCGAAGGTCATCTTCGCAAGAGCCTCTGCTTGAGGAAGGAGGTCCGAGAGCGACCACCCTACCTCCGGCTCGTCGGGAACCGCAGCGCGTCCATGGTAGGCGATCTCGAATAGGGCTCGCATGATCCGCGTCCACCGCACCAAGTACCCCTGAAGCGTGAACGGATTTTCGAGGTCGTCCGCAAGCGGCTTTCCCGGCTCACCTGGCAACGGCGGGACGAGCGTCGACCAAACACTCCAATCGGACTGGGCGTCTTGTGTGGCGAGCCCCACGTGCGACGACGGAAAGAAAGCATCGCGCCAATCCGCGATGGGACACTTCGCCGGATCGCGTCCAAGCTCCGCGTACGCGCCTTGGATCAAGCGGAAGGCATTTTCGTAGAAGCCCATCCAGATATGAAGACCGTGCTCTTCGATCCGCGCGCGCGGACCACGACCGGATGCGCCCTTTCCTCCAAGCCGCCACCCTTGCTGGTAGACCGTCACGTCGAAGCGTCCCCGCTGTTCCGGACGCGTCAGATCGTACGCCGCGGCCATGGCGGCACAGCCGCCGCCGACGATCGCCACTCGCAACTTTCGAGGCTCATTCATCGACGGTATCTCCCTCGACTGGCCCGTCGAGACGATACAGTACGGCAGCGCGCTGGCCATCCACGACCGCTCCGGGCGCCGGAGTGAGACGGTGCGACCGAGCGATGAATGGGTGCGCCGCGACGGTCACGAGTGTGACGCCTTCGTGTGCGCTCCTTCCCACGGCCGTAGCTCCGTCGACCGGCGCGCCGCTGACGATTGGCCCGCCGGATAGGTTCATGATTGCTACTTTGCCCACGTCGATCCCGGCCGCCAGTCGCGCGCCCGGACCACTGCTCGCGACGAGGTCCGTGAGCAGGCGAGCGGCCGCGGCGCAGTTGTTCTCATGAACCTTTGGATAGCCTACGCAGACGAGCGCTTCGAGGCCGGCTGGCGCAAGTGGGTAAGCTCCGTAGCGCGCAGCGACCTCGCGGACACTACGCTGCCAGTCCGCCATCCGCACCGCAACCTGTTCGATCTCTTCGGCCGGGATCACGATACGGAGGAAGAGCGTGGCGACCTGATACACCTCGGCTCGCGCGCGCGGTGCGGCTACGCTTCGCCGTCTTCGTCCGGATACGGCGTCGAGCTCCATCGCCACTTCCTCGGCAGTCGCCGGCCGAAGCTCGCGCTTCGTCTCCAGCAGACGATCGACGAGCTTCGAGAGGTCCGGCGGAACCGATGGCAGGAGCTCCATCAACGGGCGGTGACCTCCGCCCACGGCCAGCATCGCGGGGGAAGTGCCGGCGAACAGCTCGTACGCCATCAACCCAAACGCAAATAGATCCGACCGCGCGTCCTCTACGTCCCCTGCGCGCTGCTCCGGTGACATCGTCGCGAGCGTCCCCAAACGTGCAAGCCCTCCCTCCCCGCCAAGAGCGGGCGAACACAGTGCCGCGATCCCGAAGTCCGCGATCTTCGCAGTCCCATCGCGGGTAACGAGGACGTTCTCGAGCTTCAGATCACGATGAATGATGCCGTTACGATGCGCGGCATCGAGCCCACGCGCGACAGCTGCCAGGAGCTCGACGCCACGCTCGATCGAGAGCCTCTCCGAGCGGGCAAGCTCGGAGAGGGCATGACCGTCGATGAACTCGGTCACGATGTGCTCGAGGCCTCCGCAGCTCACGAAGTCGTACACTTGAACCACGTTCGCGTGCGAGAGCTTCGCGTTGAGCTGAGCCTCCATCTCGAGGCGTCGACGTCGTTCCTCCGTGACCACGAGATCGCGTCGCAGACGCTTGATCGCAACCGGTCGGTCGAGCCTCTCGTCATGACCGGCGAGCACTTCCCCCATCCCTCCGCTTCCGAGCCACCCCAGCACGCGGTACCGATCCACCCACATCGGCGGCTCCTCACGCAGCCCTGCGCCAGCGGGCGAATCCGGAGTGCCCGTCTGCCGAGCATCCGCTGCGGAAGCCTGTGATATCGTGCTCATCTTCGGTGGATGCGCCTTGCAGGCTATCGCACCGAGCTCGAGACGTCATGGGGTTGCTTCGAAGGAAAGGGGCTGGAGCCGACGAGCCGACGCGCTATCTCCGCGACCGTCAGAGCATCGGTCGCGAGGTCGACAACGACGTCGTCATCGCCCGTTCGAGCGTCTCCGGGCGACACGCGACGCTCACCTGGACGACGTCGGGATGGGTCCTGAAGGACACGAGCACCCATGGGACGCTCGTGAACGGCGCGCTCGTTAGGGGGTTCGCTCAGCCCCTCGCGAAGGGTGATGAGCTCACCTTCGTCGAAGTCGACGAGGTGTGGGTGCTCGCAGACGATGCACCTCCCGGGCTCGTCCTCACGCCGGAGGTCGAGGAGCACCCGGTGATTCACGTCGAACACGAGGTCGGGCTCCGTGCTCTTCCCTCCGAGTCTTCACCGGAGGTGACCATCCTCCAATTGGGAGACGGCTGGTTCGTCGAGGACGAAGCCGGAAACCGTCGGCGCATCCTCGATGGCGGTTCGATTGAGCTGGCAGGGATCGCCTACCGTGCATCCGTGCCTCGCGTGCTCGTGACCACCGCCGAGCCCGAGAACCCGGCATCCCCCTTTGCTCTCGATACGGCGCGCTTCGAGATTGCCGTCCTGCGAGGGGAGGACGAGGCGGAGCTCACGATCCGCTCGGGCGCACAGGAGAAAACGGTGAAGCCTTCTCGACCGCTCTATCTCCTCGCCTATCTCGCCGAGCAACGAATCCGAGCAACCGAAGACGAGGGAGGTTGGCTGCCCACCGACCTTGCGTGCCGAGATCTCGGCGTCGATCGGACCATACTCAACGTCGACGTACATCGGATCCGCGAGGCCGTGAAAGCAACCGGCCTGATTGGTGGAGCCAACGTCGTCGAACGCCGCCCCAGCCAGATTCGGATCGGGGTCCCGGCCACGCGATGCGCGGTCGTCCGCCGGTAGATGTTATTGCGTGAAATGGCGCGCGCACGCGCCTCCGCCCAGGATTGGCCACCGGGGTCGTGAGCCTCGTCACCCCTCCGGGACATGAAAGAAAACGTCGTACTCGCCTGTAGTGTTCGTCATCGTTTCGGTGCGTCGTGGCATGCGCGCTCAGCAGGCACCGATGAAATCCATCTCCCAAATCTGTCAAACTTCCGGGTCGAGCTGATTCGGGATGGTGAGGTGTGGTCCGCCATAGGCGCCGAACTCGCCGAGGAGACGAACCCCATCGTCGTACGTTGGTGGTTCAGCGGAGGGCAGGCGGTCAGCTACGCGCTGCTGGTTCACGCCTCGATTGACCCGATCGACGCGGATCGGTTCATCGACATCGATAGTGCGGGCGGCTCGAGCAAGGAGTTCGATTTCGGCCGCTGGCAGTTTCGCAGTCGGTGGTGAACCCGGTGGGAGAAAGCGGTTGAAATCGATAATCGAGCGCCAATCGGTCATACCCAATGCTCAACGTCGATGACTCCAACGCACTCTGCGCAAGCTCGTCGCCCGACTCTTCGCCCCCGCGACGAGAGCGGTGTCCGCATCGTGCCCCCGAGCTTGCTCGAGGATCACGTGACCGCGGAGCTCGTCGCCTTCCTGCTGGAGTGCGCGCGAGGAGCCGTCTTCGTTCTCGACGGTCGCAACGAGCTCCTCGCGACCAACGATGCCGGCTGCGAACTGCTCGACCGCGCGGGATGTGAGCTCCTCCGCCTCGTGGAGGAGAGCTGTCAGACGATGGTCGAAACGCCGATTGGAAGGCTGCGCGTCAACCGCCGACATCTCTCGACGACAGGAACCGCTCAGCACATCGTTCTGTTGGCCGAGCCCTTCGCCGACGACACGAGCGAGACCCTACGGATGGCGGCAACGCTCTGGCAACCGACCAGCCGACAGGCGATGGTCCTTCGACACGTCCTCGAGGGGCTCGCCAACAAGGAGATCGCGGTGCTTCTGGGAATGTCACCGCGAACAGTCGAGGTCCACGTGACGGCACTCCTTCAGAAAGCAGGCGTCGACAGCCGCTCTCGCCTCATTGCCAAGGCTCGGGCCCTTCACGACCTCCGCTCGTCGAGGTTCATGAGGTAGTCTCGCTGCCCATGTGGAGTGCTCGTTGCCCCCGCTGATCCCCATTCCCGCTCGCATCGGCCGCTACCGAGTGTTGGGCTCGCTGCATGCCACCGGCCTCGGTGAGATGCTCGCGGGTCACGACGAGAAGCTCGACCGGCCGGTCGCGATCAAGCGCCTTCGTATCGACCTCATCGCGTCCCAGGAACGGCGTCAACGCCTCGAATTGGAAGCGCGCCTCAACGCCCGCCTGTCACACTCCAACGTCGTTCAGGTCTATGACTTCGTGAGCAGCGAAGAAGGCGACCACATCATTACGGAATACGTGGACGGCCAATCGCTCGCGGTGCTCTGCCCGAGCGAGCGACCTCCACTCGACCGCGCCATCGAGCATCTGCGCGCGATCGCGCGCGGGCTCGAGGACGCACACCGACAGGGCATCGTTCACGGCGCGCTCGAGCTCGCGAACGTCCTCGTCACGCGCGAAGGTCAAACGAAGCTCGCAAACTTCGGCACGGCGATGCGCAGCGAGGAGGACTCGACTCCAAACGCCGACATCCGGGCGTTCGGAGCGCTCGCGTATGAGCTCGTGTCGGGACGATCGCCGCGCCTGGATGCGAGCCCTCTCGCGGAGCTCGTTCCCGATATTCCGATCGAGCTGTCGGAGCTCGTCGAGCGTCTGCTCGAATCGCGCGATCCTCCGACCGCGCGCGATATCGAGGCCGAGCTCACTGCGATCTCGTCGCGGATCGAAACTCGATCTGCCTCTTCGGCAACGGCGAACTTCCAGATCCGTCATATTGCGGCCCTGGCGCTGCGCATCCCGCCGCCCGCAGGGAGCCTGGAAGAAGTGGCGGACCGAGTCGTCGAATGGCATCGGCACGTCGACGAAGTCGCTGCGCGATACCACGCGCATGTCGCATGGCCTAGTGCGCTCGAAGCCCTCGTCTGCATGGGATACCCGCGGGTTCATGGCGACAACGCGGCCGCAGCAGCCAACCTCGCTGCCGAGTTGGCCTTCGCTCGCCCTTCCGCCGGGATCGACGTCGGAAAGGTCGCCGTGCTCGATCAACCCAACGGCCCCGTGATCGCTGGGCCGGCCGTCGACCGGGCACTGGAAACTGCTCGGAGTGCCCGACCGGGCGTTGCGCTCGTCACTCCGGTCGCACATCGCGCGCTCGCGCGCACCTTCCGCTTGTCGCCTCTCTCCACCGAACCAGACGATCGCGTCCTCTACCAACTGCAAGAACCGCTCGACTGGGAGGCACGCGGCGCGATGGTCTCGTCACCGCTCGTCGGTCGCGCGGACGTGCTCGCACGGCTACGCGAGGCGGAGCGACACGCCTTCGACGCGGCATCGTCGCCTTCCCCGGGTGTCCTGATCCTCGGTCCCCCCGGGTCCGGGAAATCGCGCTTGCTTCGCGCGTTCCTCGCGGAGACCACCGCAGCACGAATAGTGTTCGCGCGCGGGACAGAACAAACACGCTCCACCGCCTTCGCGACATTCGCCCGCCTCCTACGCGAGCTCCCCGAGGTCCGAGCCGAACACGGGACGTCGCGCGCGGCAATCGCCGACTGTGTCACCGCGCTGCCGTCGGGGAGCCCCGCGATGGTTGCGGTCGTCGCCCAGCTCCTCGGCGTGCAGACGCCCGACGACGACAAGCTCCTTGCGCATATCGCTTCCTACGAACGACACTCCTTCGCCGCCAACCACCTCGCCTCGTTCCTCGCCGAAATCTTGGCGTCGAACACGAGCCTACTCGTGGTGGAGGATGTCTTCTGGCTCGATACTTCTTCGCTCGACGTCCTCGCACGTCTTGGGTCGCATACGAGAGAGCGGCAGCTATTCCTCCTTTGTACGAGTCGACCCGTTTCGCTCTTGCGGCATCTTCCCGAGAGTACCTTCACGCGGCACGATCTCGGTCCACTCTCATCCGCGGAGGCGGCGCTCCTCGCCGAAGCCGCTGCTGGCGACTGGGTGCTACCGCCGCGAGTAGCGCGAGCCATCATCGATCGAGCGGCCGGCATTCCGCTCCTCGTCGAGGAGCTGACGCAATTCGTATCGACACGCGTGATGGCAGGGGCATCGGCAGCAATCGCGCTTGATTTGCAGCGCATTCCCACGACCTTTGCCGACGCGATCCAAGAACGATTCCAGGATCTCGGCTCGGGCACGCGCCGCATCGCGCAGCTCGCTGCCTCGGTCGGAAACGAGATCGATGAGAGCGTTCTCCTCGCATTCGCCAACGTGTCGGTCGTTGAGCTGCACTCGCACATCGAGGTCCTTGCGCGCGAAGGCTTGCTCCACGGTGCGCGTTTTGGAGACCGACAGGTCTACGCGTTCCGCCATTCGTTGACGCGCGATGCGATCTATGAGGCGCAGGACGATGCAACGCGCCTTGAGAACCATCGGGCAATCCTGGCAAAGATCGATATGCAGTTCCCCCACTGGGAGAGCGAGCACCCAGAGATCCTCGCCTTCCAGTGCGAGGCTGCCGGTGACCGACAGCGCGCCGTTCGAGGATGGCTCGCCGCCGGGCGGCGCGCCGTCGCGAGCTTCGCGCCCGTCGTCGCCGGTCAGCACTTCGAGGCCGCCCTTCGACTCATCGCGCACGCACCGGCGGAGACCTGGAGCGACGCCGTCGAGCTCGAAGTGAGGCGAGAGTACTCCCCCATGCTAGCCCTGGTCACCAATTGGGCCTCTGATGAAGTAAATGCGAACAACGTGCGGATCCGCGAGCTCGCGACCGTCTCCGCACAGCCCCTCGACTGGTCGAGCACGTTCATCAGTCTCACAGAGGATCTCTCGACCGGATCGGCAGATGTGCTCTCCGCCAAGCTCGGTTGGCTCGGAGCGCAGCTCGACGAGACCTCTCCCCTCGCCGACGTGAATCGGTACTTGCTCGAGAGCATGCGTGGCGTCGCCAGCGTCTATGCTGGCTATCCTGTCCGGGCTCGTGACGAGCTCGAGAGGGCATTGGCGATGCAAGCGCCGCTCTTGCCAGTGCTACGCACATTTCCCGTCCCTGAGCCGATTCTCATCCCGAGAATGTTCCTCGCTTGGGTAGAGCTCCTCGAAGGAAATGTTGCCGCGGCGTGGGAACATCAAACCACCGAAGAGGCTTCGCACGAGAAGAGCTCTCTCGCCTATGTCAGCACGTGCTGCTGGGGCTCGGCTCTTGCTATGGTCGCTCACGATTGGGACGCCGCGCGCTGGCGCTGCGATGTCGTCCTCGACTCCGACCTGCCCGCAATGCATCATGTGACCCTGTGTCAACTCCACAGCTCGCTTCTCGAGCTCCGCTCGACCTGCCGTGCGTCAGCGGTCTCGGCTTCGGCGATAGCGGAGCTGGTCAATGCCGCGTCGCGCCATCTGTCACGCTGGCGCGGCGATCCACCGAGAATGCGCGTCGGCGTCCCCCTCTATACGTCGTTCTTCGTAGAAGGATGTCTCGATGCCGCGCATCAACTTGCCGGCTCGGAGGCAAGCGCTTATCCGCTCGAGAAGGCCCGCGCAGCGCTCAATGAATTGCTCGGGTTGATGCGAGAGGCCAACATCCTCGATCGCTACATCGCATCGGAGATATATCGCCTACACGCCGACTTGCTCGATCTGGACGCGAAGCCGGAAGAAGCGACGCAGGCGCGCATCGAGGCACGCGCACGAGCTCGCGTTCTCGACGTCGCGCGCGGGAGTACGCTCTTCCTCGAGCGAAGGATCGGTTGAGAACGGCTTGCTCGCGCCCACGCGGAGCACCGACGACGACATGCGTACGAATCAAACGTCCCGGCGGACGCGACTGACTTCATCGTGACGGCGGAGATCTCCTCTCGATGTCGGTCCGACGACGCTCTATGGAAGTTCTGAAGGTCAGTTCCCCCAGCGCATACCGATGGAGGGGCCGACCTGCACCTTCACGCCGTCGAGAACCTGGTACGAGCGCGCAGTCGCGGTGGGCTCCGACTGGTAGCTCAGGGCCTCGATCATCATCAGGACGCCGAGGCTGAACTTCGTGCCTGGGGTCGAGCCGAGCATGATCCCGCCGTGCAGGATCGCGGCCGGCGCGAAGAGGACGTCCGACGAGGAGCTCGACTCGCTGATCCCGCCCGTCGCCTCGCGAAGGAACGTCACGCTTCGGATCGACAGGCCACCGCTCGCGCCTGCGGTGGCGCGGAAGAAGCTCCCGCGCGAGGAGATCGAGCCGCCGGCGCCGATGATGCCGCCCACCTCCACCGTGCGGAACGACTGCTGGTTCGCGACGCGCGCCTCCGCCGGATCCGACGCCGAGCCGCCGCCCGCGTAGTCGACACCGTTCGAGGTCGTCGCACCGCTGAAGACGCCCGTGAAGTCGAGCGAGATCGGATCGAAGTTGTAGCCGCCGCGCAGGAGAGCGCCGCCACCGAACGCGTCGCCGTCGGTGCACGTATGCCGCGTCCCGTCGGACGGACACGTCTGCGCCCCCGCGGTGAGCGGGATCATGCCCGTGAAGTCGAGATCGAAATGGCCGCCCGAAGAGTCGATCGGTGTCTCCTTCGCCGCGAGCGTAGGATCTATGCGGTCCTGCGCTCGCTCCGGGACGAGCTTGATCATCCACGTGTTCGTCGCGTCGCCCGACACGTTCACGCTATCCATCACCGAGCGATAGCCGGGCGCCCAGGCCTGGAGCTGATGCACGCCGACCGGCAGCTCCATCGACTGGGGGACCGCGCTCGGTGCGCCGCGATCGACCGAGAGGCGCGCCGTGCTCGGCTGGACGTGAAGCTGCAGCGTGCCGACGAGCGCCTTGCCTTCGAGCACGACCGCCGAGCGCGAGCCGAGCGCGATCTCCGCCTCGACCGGACGGCTCGCGATCTTCGGGTCCGCGAGCGAGAAGACGTGCTTCCCCGGCGGAAGGTCGGCGGTGTACGGCGTCTGCCCGACCACGCGCCCGTCGATCGCGAGCGCGATGGCGCGTTGCTTCGCCTCCGTGATCTGAACCGTCCCGGTCGTAGCCATCGGACGCAGCACCGCGTCGACCGCGACGGTAGCGCCGATGGTCACGTCGACGGTCGCAGTGAACGCTACGTAGCCATCGCTCTCCGCGCGCACCTGATGCTTTCCGATCGCGACGCGCAGCGGACCGGCGAGCGGCGTCTCGCCCACGAGTCGGCCGTCGACGAGGATGCGCGCGCGCTGCACCTCGCACCGTACCGCGACGAGGCCGGACTCCGCGCTCACGGCGCGCATGCCCTTGTCCGCCGCTTGCCGGTCGTCCTTCGATGCGTCCGGCATTGCCGCGAGACGCTCGTAGGCGTCCGAGGCGCCCGCGAGATCGCCGGCCGCACGCTGCGAGTCGGCGAGCTTCCGCAAGAGGGACGCCGACGGCGACGTGGCGAACGCCTTCTTGTACTCGGCGGCGGCCTCGTCGAAGAGGTGCAGGCGCGAGAGCCGATCGCCGAGGCGCGCCGCGTCGCTCGGAGCTGCTGCTCCTTGCGCGAGCGTGAGCCTCGATGTGAGGAGGATGGCGACTCCAACCGCGCTCGAAGGACGGAGCGTCATGGCGCGGTGGGGTCCATTCGCGCCGGCATCGCCGAGCCATAGTCGACGTCGGCCGCCACTCCCGACGTCGAGTCGAACAGAGCGATCGCGACCGGTACCGAGCCACCACCTTTGAAGGAGACTTCGAGCACGTAAGCACCTGACGCAAGTGGGCAAAGATCGAGGGCCGCGTCGGCGGCGGCGCGCGCGTCCCGTCCGATCAGCTCGCGTGTCGCGCGCGCGCGGATGGACAGGTCGACGTCGTGTCCGGGCTCGAGCGCCATCGCGACGACGGTGTGACAACCGCCCGGCGCCCCGTTGATCGTTATTGGGTATTCGAGCTTTCCTCGCGCGAGCACCGCCGGCCGATTCTCGATGAGGTCGGACACGAGGCGGACGCGACGATTCGCAGCGGCGTGACGCGCGACGAGCGCGAGCTGCGCCTTGCTCCCGCGCTCGAAGGCGTTCGGGTCGATCGTCGCGGTCGACCGCATCATCCAGACGTCGAGGATGCCGGTCAGCTCGGCGAAGACGGCGCGCGCGACCGCAGCCGCCACGTGCGCATCGATGGGCGGTTTTCCGGAGCGCCCCTCGACGCCCCGCGCCGGATCGGCGACGACGTCGATCTCCGAGACGGAGAACGGGACCTTCCGCGTGACACGGAAGCCGGGAATACCGGCGAGCGCGTCGGTGGGCGTGAGCTTCAGCGTGACCGAAGCTTCGCCGCGACGCCGGAAGACCTTCGCTCGATAGTCGACGGTCGCGACGTCGTCCTGCGCGATCGTCGGCGCGATCGCGGGGACGACGGACTCCGCCTTCGTCAGGCGCGCGCGTCGCGCGTTGCTGCGCGACTCGCCGATCCGCGACGGCACGGCGCCGTCGCACGCGAACGCGGTGGGAGCGGCGTCGCAGCGCGGGCGGGGCGTCTTGAACAGCGCCCGCAGGAGGCCCGCTTCGCGATCGGCCGAGGCGACCGAAGCTCGCGCGCTCTCGACGCGACGCGCAGCATCCTCGTAAGCGGGATTCGGGACGTCGACTTTGCCGCGGAGCCGGCGTTGCGTCCGTTCTTGCGTGAACGTCTCGACCTTCGGCATCGGATACGACACCTCGAGCTCGAGCGTCGCGCCCGGAACGCTCCCCGGTCCGACGTCGCTCGGGCGGAAGATCCGATATCCGCGCTCGGCGCGACGGCGCACCTCGCTCGAGTCCGCCATGCTCGCTTGAAGCGCCTTCGGGAATGCGCTCGCGAGCGCGGCGTCCCTCGTCGTCACGTCCTTGACCACCACGTTCACGCCGGCGAGGTCGGCGGCAGGCGCGACGATGCCGCCGTACGCGTGCACCGCGTCGGCGATGCGCTCGCGGAAGAGCCGGATCTCGCTCGGCCGATCGGACTTGCCTTTCGCCGCGCCGAACGCCGCGGCGCGGCACTCGTCGTGGCGCGTCGGCCCGACGCCTTCGGCCAGGCAGTCACGCTCGTCGAGGCCCGCGATCCGCAGGTACGTCGCGAGCGGCGTGGTGGGCGCAGCGCCGCCGGCCCCCGCCGCGAGCCACGCACCGAGATGCTCTCGCTCCTCGGCGTCGATCGCGGGTCGCTGCGTCGCCGCGAAGCACGCGTCGAGATCGCGCTGGCTCAGCGCGATCACGCTCGCTCCGTCGGCGGAGGCGACGACCGTGACGGGACCGATGCCGGTCTCGGTCCGCGCAAGGCGACGGCCCACGACCGCGTATGGCTCGAAGGTGACGTCACCGGCGTCGCCGATCGCCGGCTGAAGGCTCCCGCACGTCGCCGCGCCGGGCACGAGCCGCAGCTTGGTCGCGGTGATGGGGCGCACCGCGCGGCCGGCGACGTTCGCGTCGACGACGCAGCTCCAGGCGCGCTCTGCCTCGGCCGGCGTCGCGACCGGGGGGTTGCGAACCCAGCGTGTCGCCCCGCGCGCGTCGCGGAGCTGCAGCGCGCGAGTGACGTTCCCGGGGTCCGCCGTCGCTCGCGCGTCGAGCACCGTGAGTGTCTCGCCCGACCATTCGGTCGGATCGAGCGCCGACCACGCCGCTGCTCCGTCGGGCGCGGCCGCGCCAGGGATCGACTCGAGCTTGCACACGCGCGGACCGAGCTCCGCCGCGACGACGACGGACTGCACGTTCGCGAGCGAACCGAGCGCGGACGGATCGCGCGCGACGTCGGCACCACCACACGCAGTGGCCATGGCGCCGAAGAGGATCGACACGAAGACGGTGAAGCGATTCATCGCGGGAGCTCCAGGGGGAGGGCATCGAGACGTCCGCAGACGAGCAGCTCGCTCCTTCGTTGCGAGCGAGCGCCTCGAGCGACGACCAGGGAATGGCGTCCGCTCGAGAGGCGTAGCTTCGCCGGCAGCGCGACCGGCTTCGCCCCGTCCACCGCGAGCGTCGCGCCCTCGAGCCCGGGCGCGCTGAACGCGATCGAGCAGTAGGGCACCGCCGTCGGCTCCGCGGTCGCGGGCGCGGTGGAGCCGGCGAGCGCCTTTGCATCGGCGAGGAGCGCGACCGCGTCCGCCTCCGCTCGCGTGAGCGCCGCGAGCCCCTCGGGCGTCCCCCTCTGCGCCGCCGCCGCCGCGCGGGATTGAATGTCCTTCATCCGATTGGAGAGCTCCTGTGAGCGCTGGCGCCTCTGCTGCGCCTTCTCCTTCTCCGCAGCCGGCAGGTTGGCGACCGAGAGCGCCTGCGCGACGAGGCTGCGCACCGGCGACAAGATCGCCTCTGCGTCCGTCAAGATCCGGCTCGTGGCAGCGAGCTTCGTCTGTGACGCCGCCTTCCGCTGCTCCGCGGTCGCGGCCGAAGCGGCCGCCTGCTCCCGCGCGCGCTGCGCCGCCGCAGCCTTCGCTCCTTCGGCGTCCATGCGGGCGCGCTCCTTTGCGGCCTCGGCGTCGGCGAGAGCCTGCTGCCTCGCCGCCTCTTGCGCGGCGCGTTCGGCGGCCGCTCGCACGAGCTGTGCCTCGCGCGCCTCGGCTGCCGCGCGAGCCTTTCGCTCCCGCTCCTCCGCCACGACGTCGATCATCGCGGGATCCATCGTGACGGCGTGGGCGAGCTCCGCGGCCGAGCTCGCCTCGCGGACGGCAGCCGCGATCTCGTCCGCCGCGCCCGGGTCCGCGGCGCGCGGCTCGAGGGCGGCGATCTTCGCCGTCGCCTCGCGAACCGCATCGACCGCGCCGGACACACGCGGGACGGCCTTCTCCGCGACGATGCGCGTCGTGGCGAACGTCACGAGCTCGCTTCGCGCCGCGGCCAGCTTCGCCGCCGCCTCGGCGAGCGGCGCGGCCGGAGGAGAGGCACCTGCGTCGGCGGACGCCGCAGGTGGCTCGGGCGCCGCGAGCGCGAGCGAGCTCGCCGTCGCCGTCGCGAGCGCACCGAAGAGGGCGATCCAGCGTGCGTACATCGCCCCGTACTCAGAAGTAGTAGAGCGCGGAGATGTTGTTCGAGAAGAGCGCCCAGGGATCGCTCTGAACGCTGGTCGCGAGGATGGTCGTACTCTCGCCCGACGATGCCCCGCCCGCCGGCGTCGCGCTGCGCGAGTCGTGGCGGAGGTAGAGGCCGACGCTCGCCTGCAGCGCGAGCTCCGGCACGCCGATGAAGCCGAAGTGAATCTCCACGCCGGCGCGTGCGCCGAGGTCGAAGCGAAGACCGCTCAGCGACACGTCCGGATTGCCCTCACTCTTCAACGTCGCGGTGGAGAGCCCGAGGTTCAGCTCGGGGACGACTTGAAATTTGTAGTGTTTGCCATAGCCCAGATTGAAAGGGACCCCTGCGTGAATCGCAAATCCGAATTGCGACGGCAGGTCGCGCGACTGCCCAGCACCATCCGTCGAAGATCCGCTCGAAAACGCGAATCCGACCCCACCGTCGATCCCGATATCGCGCTTGAACCAATATCGAGCTCCGACGACGGGAGCGTTGATGGTTCCGCCCATTCCGGCATCGCCGATCGGAATTTGAGAGATTCCCATGTATCCGACCGCGAGGTGGCCGACGAAGCGGTCGTGATCGATCACGCCGGCGTCGGGCTCCGTCGGCGGGGGCGACGGGGCGGGCGGAGGCGCG